>CAYWBT010000040.1:0-19513 GCA_964456585.1 uncultured bacterium | reverse complement strand
TCCGGCATCGTTTCCCACCTCACCCCACGGGCGCGATTCAACCGGGTGGACGGCGCCGGGATTGGCCTGAAATACCGCCAGGCACTCATAGAGAACCGTATCTCCTTCACTGCCGGAACCGCATACCTGTCAGGTCTCAAGCGCTGGTCATTCGATGCGGGAGCGATCCTCAGGCTGGGAACCGGAAAGCGGGGATTCCTTTCACTGGACTTCCGGAACGGCACCGAGCCGCGCGCCGGCTCCGGACAGTATCCGCTCTTCATGAACAGTTTCCTTACCCTCCTCGGCGGAGGCGACTACTACGATTACCTGCTGAACGAAAAAGTAAGTATTTCCGGGGGGTATCGATTTACTAACGTCTTCAACATCGTGCCGGTCAAAATTTCTCTCGCCCTGGGCGATGAACGACACCGGCCGGTGGAGAAATCCACCGATTACACCATCATAAACGGCACGGAAAACCAGCGGATAAATCCGGCGGTTCCGGCCGGACGGTTGCGTTCGCTGGTCATGACGATCGCCCTGGGGAATGATTCCATACCCTTCGGTGTCGCGGGACAGAAACGGGCGGAACTGAATATTGAACACAGTTCCCCGTCGTTTCTTTCGAGCGATTTCTCCTTTACCCGTTCCTGGGTTGTGATCGACTGGAAACTGAACACCTTCCTCCGGCGGCGCATGCTTCCCAACTCACTCGACATTCGTTTCACCGGCAGCACAAGCAGCGGTGATCTGCCAATCCAACGCTTCGGCACCATCGACGGGAATCTCGGTATATTCAGTCCGTTCGGCGTATTCCGTTCCCTGCGGGGGCATCCGCTGGAAGGAGCATCATACTGCGCCCTGTTCTGGGAGCACAATTTCAGAACCGTTCCCTTCGAGCTGATTGGGCTGCGCAGCCTTGCACGAAAGGGAACCGGCATTATTCTGCACGGTGCCTCCGGCAGAACGTGGATTGCACAAACCCGGTTTAATAACCTAGCCTACCGACCGTACTACCTTGATCGGATACACCACGAAATCGGCCTTTCGATCAATTCCCTGTTCGGCTTCTTCCGGGTGGATATTACGAAGCCGCTCTACCGGCCAGGTGTGGTTCTCGGCTTCGCCGCCGCCAGATTTTACTGAACACTTCCACATGCTGCGGGTACACGTCGTTCCTGTACACCACCGGTTAGTGTAACCCCCCGCTGGTCTGGAAAGAATCCGGGTGCTGCGGATACGATCGTTTGACCGGCAGAATTTCATGTCATAACGTTACTCCGTCAAACAGGCTGAAGCAGGACACCTCCGGTATGTCCAGCACGCTGCATTTATTCTCCTCGCTCGTTGCGACCGTTTTTCCCCAAAATCATGCTCTTTCTCGCTCCATGTCGAAAAACTTTTCGTTGCATAATCATACGCTTGGTGTCATATTAGCGCTAACAATGCTAATAACTATCATTCTTTGAAGCTTTTACGCACAATTCGGTTGGAGGCGGCTGCATGGCAACGGAGAGAAGAAGGCGCGAACGAAAACACATCGTTTACTACCTGGCTGTCTTCGACAGAACCACCGAAAAACTGATCGGGCACGTGGTGGATATCACACCCGAAGGCTTGATGGTCATGAGTGAAGAACCTATCGAAATCAACAAACAGTATGAATTGAAAATCCAACTGTTCTCCCTTTGGACGAATACCAGCGATATTGAATTCAACGCCACCTGCGTCTGGGGCAAACCGAGTTCAAACATCGATAACTACGAGAGCGGATTCAAGATAGAAAATATCAGCCAAAACGATATTGATACCATAAAGAAACTGGTTGAAATTTTCGGATTCGAACACTGACGCCCGCTTTTTACTTTTATTGAGCTGCTTCCGGGCACCGTAGAGGATGAACCAAAATGACTGACATGAAACCAGCGTGGTTCTACAATCAATCCGGTGTAATCCCGTTCACACTGAAGAACGACAAGCTGAAAATCCTCCTCGTGTTGTCACGGAGCCGGAAACGGTGGGTTATTCCAAAGGGAATCATCGAGCCCGGTATGACCCCGCAGGAGTCAGCGGTGAAAGAGGCGTACGAGGAGGCGGGGATAGAAGGGAAAATTTTCACCGGGGAAATCGGGAACTTCCGTTACCGGAAGTGGGGCGGCGAGTGTCGTGTCGCGGTTTTTCCCTTTAGGGTCGAGACTATTCTCGATTCCTGGCCGGAATCCCCTATCCGCGAACGGACATGGCTGACACAGGAAGAAGCACGCAAAACCGTCCGTGAACCCGGCCTGAAAGAATTGATCGACCGGCTCGGGATCTACATCAAAACGCACCCCGGCCCGTAGTATGTCCCTCCCGAAAGGCTGTAACTATATTTCCCCATTCAACCTTGACATGAAAAACGGAACAGACAAAAAAAGAGACGCCCTCACCGGTGAGCGTCTCTTATTGTTTTCGCCGGCTCCAGGTTACACAACCAGGCTGATGAGATCGGTGCTGACCTTGAGCAGGTAGCCGTACGCAACGAACAGGTAGAGTGCGATACCGGCGGCAAGTAAGAAAATCCTGACCATTTTATTTCCTCTCATTCGTGGAAGGTTTCTATCCGATTCGAAACGTGATTTGCGATCCGTTTCGCGGTTCACCCTTTGTGACGCGGTCGCATGACAATTTCTTTCACGTGATACACTATTTCGGCACAGCGACCACTTAACTTATTGAAAAGCAACTATGTTCGACTGTTTCATTTCCTTCTGCCCCTTTGACTGTATTCGCGCGGAAAAGGTTTAAAATGCTAGATAATCAATGACTCTCACGCATACTGTTTGAACAGGCATGAATACTCCACGATAAACGCACATACAAAAAGGCGGCACCTTCCGGACCGCCTTTCATATGTGGAACTGCTATCTGTCGTTCTACTGGATTTCGAGGTAATCCTTGTCCGGCAGTTTCGGAAACGGGGCATGCGGCTCGGCCTGGTACCAGAACGCCACCGATGCGATATCGTCCTGGAGCGGCAGGTACCGCCCGCCGGAACGCCAGCCGAGCGCCTGGATGGTAACGCGGAGGTCCTTATCGAAGCGGACAGGGTCCATGATATGCCAGCGGTACAGCCCGAAACGTGTGTTGGCGTTGTTCTCGCCTTCCGGACGAATCACCTGCGGCATGCCGGCATAGGATGTGGTATACTCGACGTATTTCCCGTTGACCATGAAACCGTACGACCCGCAGAAGTAGTCCTCGGTTCCGGTTCCGCATATGGTGGGAAACTCCGTGTCGCCGTCCAGAAAGAATTTGATTTCTCCTTCCCCCCACCAGCCGTTGTTGTTGACACCCCAGCACATGTAGGTTCCCACATAGTGCCCCTTTCCCCTGACGCCGTCCAGGATGGTGTAGACTGACTTGTACTGCAGGGGATTGGTGCGCCGGAACTGGGCGTGGAAGTAAGCAGCGTCATCGGGAACCTCGGTCAGGGTGTAGTTGATCTGGTAGTAGAGTCTCATCTGCTTCTCGTCGATGTTCTCCATGGTGATGCGGCAGGATTTCCGGAACGGCATCACCCAGTAACAATTGTAGGCGCTGCCGGGATTCACACAGACCGCGAGCGATGAGACCTGGGCATACCGGTTCCATCCGCAGGCAAAGAAATCGCCGATCGGACATTCCACCGAGGGCTCCTTCTCCCCGTCCCAGTATATCCGGAGGATGGAATAACGGTTGTGCCCGGTGGGAGTCATCCATATCTGCTGGATTGCGCCGGGGCCCTTGATGTCCGCCAACGTAAAGGTTTCCCCCGACTTGATGTGTATGTAGGGATTCACCTTCCAGCCCTGTCCGAGGTCCCGGGCGGCGTTCGAGGCATTCCCCTCGCCGATGGTCGCCATGCCACCCTTCCCCTTCTCGCCGGTGAAATTCTCGGGACTGATCGAGCGGGTCACTGCGTTCGACAAGCGGGAGAGATTACCCATGTTCATGGAGAGCCCGTTGAAGTCCGCTCCCTGTACAGCGGTGACTGCAAGCACCGAGAGAATGAATACGGAAAGGACATTCTTCTTCATCGCTTGTTCCCCCTCAAAGAAAAAAGTTTATTGAAACACGGAGAATATTTGGTATCTTGTTTTATCGCTATCGCCTGATACTGTTACGAAAATACCTGAACACCGCACCACAAACGTATTGTACCGATCATCTCAACCATACGACGAAAAACACTTCTCACGCACTACATTCCCACTATTCAAGAGGACAGACGATCATGGCTAATCCGGGAAGGACAACACATATGGTGATCCCGACACTGATCATGGCTCTTTTGGCGCTTGTCCTGTACATCATCGCCTACCGCAGGGGCGAGGGACAGCACATCATTGGAATGAAGTCGGCGCTCCAACTGACCCTGCAAACCCTTCCGATACTCATCTTCGCCTTTATCACCGCAGGATTCGTCCAGGTACTTCTTCCCCACGACCTGCTCTCCCGGTGGGTCGGCGTCGAATCGGGAATGCGCGGCATCTTCATCGGCACAATCGCGGGAGGATTCACTCCCGGCGGACCCTATGTCAGCCTGCCGATCGTCGCGGCCATGCTTAAGGCAGGCGCCGGCCCCGGCACCATGATAGCCTTCCTGACAAGCTGGTCGCTCTGGGCGGTTGCACGGCTGCCCATGGAGGTTGGCATTCTCGGCCTGAGATTCACCATGCTGCGGTTCGCCTGTACCTTTTTCTTCCCCCCGATTGCAGGAGTGCTGGCTCATGTCCTCACCAGATTCATCAGGTAGGAACCAAGAGCCGTATACCTGACCGTTGTTAGAGTTTTATCGGGTAGGAACCGTATTTCCTGATAGCCTCGTAGAAGGCCTCGATATTATCGAAGGGCACATCCAGCTGAATGTTGTGCGTCGGCGCAAGGAGAAATCCGCCTCCCGGAGCGCAGGTGCGAATCCGCTCCCTGACCTCGGCATCGACATCCCCAGGCCCCTTGAATGGAAACGTGCTCTGGGTGCTCACCGTGCCCCAGAGGGCGATCCGGTCGCCGTAGCGGTTCTTGATTCTGGCCGGGTCCATGGATTCCGGCTGGATGGGATTGAGGAGGTCGACACCTATCTCGACGAGGTCCTCGATGACCGGTTCGATATAGCCGTCGCTGTGCCAGGCGATCTTGACATCCGGGTTCTTCGCTTTCAAACGTTCGATCATATAGGCCATCTTGGATTTCTGAAACTCCCGGAACATCTCCGGAGAAATGATCATCGTGTGTTCCGCCCCGACATCGTCCGCGAGCCAGAGCATGTCGACACCGCGCTCGATCAACCGGTAACCGAGCTCGAGGTGGTACGCCACCGACATGTCAATGATCTGGTGGGCAAGCTCACGGTTTACTGCGAGGTCGATGAGGCTCTGGGTAATCCCGCGAAGGTATTTCAGCGCTTCGAAAATCGAACAATCGATGATGCCGCAGATGTACTTCTCACCGCCGTAATGCTCGATGATGGCTTCTGCGTACCCCATGTCCTCGTCTTCCGGGTTGGGCGGTGTATAGCTCTCGATGGCATCGTCCCCGGCGAGCGGAAACTCGACAATTTCCGTATAGAAACCGACACCTTTCGGGGTGTCGTACGGTATCTTCTTCCAGACGATACCCCATTCGTCCTTGTAGGTATCGGCGTCCGTGTCACGATAGTATCCGGTTGACATGCCGTAGGTAAGCAGAAGCATATCGTGGCCGAATAAAATGTCCAGGTCGGTCATTCCCTGGTACTTCAACTCGATATTTTTCCCGATACCGGTCAGCTTGTCGCGGTAGGTATCTTCCAGAAGTTTCACTACTTCGGGGACGAAGGTTGCCATGTACGGCACCCGGTCCGGTTCCTCGTGATTCATCGCCGTCTGCAGGCGTTCTTTTCCTGTCATCGCCATGTGGTAAATCCTTTTGGATTAAGTTTATTGTATGGTATGCATTCGATAGAAAGATTATTGTACTGTGCGGCAGACATCCCTGGCATGGCGAACAATCGCGTCCGCCTTCTCGACGCTTTCCACTTCCGCCCAGATAAACAGCCGCGTGCCGTCGAGATTGCTGCAGAGTAAATCTATTTCGGAGAAGAGGTCGGCATCTCCGGCATGGGCGCCGCCGTAGTAAAGCTGAACCGGCTTGCCACCGTCCTGGATCCGGCGGAGCAGGTCGATCCATTCTGAAGGGTACGGACTGCCCGCGCCCTGAATCCACTGGATGGCAGTGAGCTTTTCAAGTTCGAGAAATTTCGCGGTATGACGCGCGACACCCGGCCCGTCGAGGTGCAAAAGCGAAACATCCACATAGTCGCAGCATGCCACGTTATCCTGCCAGCAGAACTCCTCGAACATTTCCGGGCTGATGAGGCAGGTAAAATCGTTCTGCCCGATGCAGAGGAACCGCTTTTCGCTCCAGCCCATGGTCCAGTTCGATGTTCCCTGTCCGCCGGGAAGAATGATGGATGATACCGTATCGATCACGTACTTGAAGAGTGCGGTCATCTGTTTCATGGAGCGCTGAATGAGATCGGGCGTTTCCAGCATGTCGATCATGAGCTTTTCCGGCCCGCGGATAGCGGCAAGAGCATCGATCCCGGTATGGAGATCGGGATACGCGGTAACCCACTTGCCCTTTCCGGCCTCGACAGATGCCCGGAGGATTTCCAGGTAAAGTGTCCACCAGCGGTTCCCTGGATCGATCCTGAACTCGGGATGATCGTTCCAGTCCTCCACGAACGGCTTTATCCACGACGTGTTATCTCTCGGTTTGAGCATGAGGTCCGCACCCAGCCAGCTCGCAAACTGGTCGGGGCCCAGCCAGGAATTATGCACCGGCAGGCTGTCGCCGGCATAGTATGTTCGGGAGAGCCGGTCATTCGCCGTGGAAATGATATACTCCACATCTGTCCACATCTCCTCCTCAATGGCTGGTTCAGGCGGTGACGCTCCCGCTTTGGCATCCGGAACGGTGACCCACATGAGCGGGTAATCATCAAGCTCTCCCCGCCAGAATGCCTCGTTTCGTTCCAACGCACGCGCAAGCTGCCCGCTGTCAATCCAGGGTGTTTCCATAAAGCAGTCCTTCATATAGACGGTGATCGGATAATAACGAGCGGCACAACCGCGTTTCCGTTACTGCCGGCAGAGATGTTTCACCGCGCTTTTAATATCCTCGCGGGTTCCGCAGAGAAATGCCCGGTCGCCAGCGGATAAAATGGTTTCCCCGTGGGAAACGACAAAGTTGTTCAACGAATCCTTATAGACACAGGCGATATTGACCTCCCGGGGAAAGCCGCTTTCATTCACCACTTCGGCGACTGTTTTCCCCTCGCACGACACATTGTCCGGAATGTTGTATATGCATATCTCGATCTTTCCAAGACTGATCACCTTGCGCAGTTCGGGACTCTCGATGTTGACCATGATCTGGTCGATGAGGAGCTTCGTCGAGCGTGCGATATTCTTAACGCCGAATGACCGGTAGACATCCTCGTACTTCGGATCGATCATGCGAACAATGATCTGCGATACCGTGAAGTGTTTCGCAAGGAGCGTGTACGCCATGTTGTCAACATCTTTCTGCATGACCGCGACAGCAACATCGCATCGCTCGATTCCGGCGCTTTCCAGCGTATCAAGATCGGTTGCATTGCCGTTTATGGTAACCGCACCGTACCGGGAATAGATGTTTTCACATACTTCGGGATCGATATCGATTACCACAACATCATGATTCTGCTTGACAAGCTGCTCAGCAAGACCACGGCCTATGAGTCCACCACCAGCGATCATAATATACATTTTGAACTCCATCGAAGAAAACAACCGCGAATAATCACAAACGGCATATGCCTCCACCGCAAACATGAGTGATTGTTCGGGATGTTATTTTATTATAACAATCGGTTTTTATTTCACCTTTATTTCCATGCCTTTGGGCTCAACAAAAGAAGGATCGGCAGGATCTCGAGACGCCCCGCCAGCATGCCGAAGATATACGTCAGTTTGACAATTGCCGGAAGGTCCGACATCTGCTGCACACTGATGTAACAGGGCCCGATGTTCCCCATCGCCGAAAACATACCCGAGAAAGCCGCCCAACCTTCGAGATCGGTGAAGAATGCGGTGATCATCCCGCCGATGAGTATCAGGAACAGCCAGCCCCAGAAGAGAGCGGATATCCTTTTATACTCCCCATTGGGAACAATCTTGTGATCAACCACCACCTCCGACAGTGCCTTTCTCGGCAGCCGCAACCGTTTGATCTGGATGGCGAATGCCTTGTACAATACCACGATCCTCAAAACCTTGATGCCGCCGCCGGTTGACCCGACACAACCGCCGATCAGCATCAGTACGAGGAATATCTGTTTCGACATGGCGGGGAAGTATGGTTCGTTGATGTCAATAGTACCGAATCCTGTCGTTGTCAGGAGTGATATGATCGTGAAAATGGTATGCCGGAACGTTTCCTCAAGCCTTGCAAGCGAAAATCCCGGGAACATACGGAAGTGGTCGAGCATCACGAGGGTAGCGCCAATGACAATTATCCCGAGAAAATATCGTAATTCTGTGTTCCAGGCAACATCACGGAAACGGCCCCTGAGAAACTTGTAGTGCATCAGAAAGTTGATCCCGCCCAGGAGCATGAAGAACGTGATGACGTACTCTATCGCACGATAGTGGGCGTACCCCGCTTCACGATAATAGTTGATACTGGCATCGTACGGCGAAAAGCCGCCGGTCGAAAGCGTGGTCAGACTGTGGCAGACCGCGTCGAATACCGACATCCCCAGTACCTTTAAAAGGATCATTTCGCTTACAGTAAACGTCGTGTAAAGGGTCCAGAGAATGATGACCGTTTTGATAATGCTCGGCGTCGGACGCGAGGAATCGATCTTGTGTGATTCAGCGGCAAACAGTTGAAAATATGTGTTGGTCGAACGAAAGGTCACCGCCAGGAAGAAGGTCAGAATACCGAGACCTCCGAGCCACTGGATGAGGCTTCTCCAGAAAACGATGCAGCGCGGGAGCACCTCGATGTTGGTATAAATTGTGATTCCGGTGGTCGTGAGCCCGCTGACCGTCTCAAAGTACGAGTCGAGCAGGGAAGCACTCGTCCCGAAATAGAGGGGAATACAACTGAACGCAGAGAGGACAATCCATGCCATGCCACAGATCAGCAGGCTGTGAACAAAGTACATCTTTCCCGGACGGGTGCATTTCTTGAGGAGAAAACCGACGAGCACACTCGCCGCCGCGGTGATGATAAAGACAGGTAGCAGCCGATATTCCCGGTACACCATCAGGGGAACAAGGGGGATCAGAATGAGCAGCCCCTGTACTACGATCAGGGAGCCGAGAGCGTTGAGGACTGTTTGCACGGTCTCTGTACGTTTCATGGTTTGATTTCCCCGATCTATGTCACCTGGTTATTCGGATAATCTCTCTCGTTGGTGCACCGCTTTCTTGTTCTTTCGGAAACGTTCCAAGTCATCCTCGATCCCGAAAGCCGCCATCAGGATGGATGTTCCGGTTTGTGTGCCGGTGTACTGCACATCAATGACCGCAGTGACCAATTCCCGGGCATGGCCGACTCATACCCCGGGATCAGGAACGACGTGCGACACGGAAGCCGATGTAGTAGTTTCCCCCGCCGGTCCAGAACTTGCCCCGGGTAAAGGAACGGCACGATGCGGGGTCGCTGAACCAGCCGCCGCCGCGCATCATGCGGTAATTGAATGATTCGAAATTAATGGGATCCTGCACCGCTTCGGCAGGATAGCTCGAATGGTTCAGCGCATTATCATACCCGTCATAGCAGAATTCGTACACATTACCGTGCATGTCATAGAGCCCCCATGCATTCGGCTCCTTCTGGGCGACCGGATGTGTTTTTCCACCGCTGTTCCCACTGTACCATCCTACCCGGGCGAGGTCTGCTTCGGTATCGCCCGACAAGAAGAGTGTCGAGGTGCCGGCACGGCAGGCATATTCCCATTCCGCTTCGGTCGGCAGACGGAATCCATTCTTGGAAAAATCGCACGCGCCCGTCTTCTCGTCGTAACAGGTTTCCAGTCCCGCCTTCTCGCTCAGTATGTTGCAGAATGCCAACGCCGCGGTTGCGCCGATGTTGGTCACCGGCAGGTTGTCGTCACCGGAAAAGGTCGAGGGATTCTCGCCGGTGATCTCACGGTACAAACCCTGAGTAATCTCGGTCTGGCCGATCTGAAAGGCGGTCAGGCTGACCGGGTGAGCCGGCTGTTCATCCGAAAAATACACATTGACATTATCAGCGAGGTCGGATCGGTACCGGTAATCGTGGCCCATGACAAAGCTGCCGGCAGGGATCGAGATCATCTTGACACCCCCCGCTTCGACGAGTTCCACAGCGGTAGACGGAGTTTTCTGGCAGCCACCGGCGATGAGTAATGCTGTCGCCGCTGTCAAAACGACACGAACGGGTAAATAATAGTTCATCCTTTCTCTCCTCATACACGAGTACAGATAGTGATTTTGGCTCTTGATAGCTCCAACATATTCTTTTTTCCGGTGCTTGTCCAGATTTTTTTCACCGGCACTGCAGGTCTGCCTTTTAACAGAACCGGATCATTTGACATCCGGGAGTGTTTTTCATGGCCAGGTTCAGGGAGGATAACAACCAGTCTTTCCTATACGTCCGAAAATATGGTGATACCCTGTTCTTCATCTTATCTTGAACATTGTTATAAAATAGATTATACTAATGAAGGCGGAAAATATGGCCTTTATATAGTGCACGCATCTGGGTATACCCGCTCTTAGCGGTTGCAGACACACACACCGGTACTTTGCCTCGAACCTTTCCGGCTCGAGAACAACCGGATTGTAGTTTACCATGTTCCAACAGTAAACCAGAATTCACTCACAAAGCTCCCGTTTTGAGGTGAACAACATGCCAGGCAGACATCTTCCCGATATACAGTCGGAACCGGATCATCGAAATATTCCCCTCGACAGGGTTGGCATCAAGGGTCTCCGCTGGCCCATAACGGTGCTGGACAAAAAAAAAGTCTCCCAGAACACTATCGCCACGCTCAACATGTATGTCAATCTTCCTCACAACTTCCGGGGAACCCATATGAGCCGTTTTGTAGAAATACTGAACGACTATCGCGGCACCGACTGGATCGATCGCACCGGCGAGATACTTAAGAAAATCAGGGACGTGCTCGAAGCCGATGCCTCCCACATGGAGATCGATTTCGAGTACTTCATAGAAAAGGAGGCCCCGGTCACAAAACAGACCAGCCTGATGTCATATAACTGCCGTTTCGAAGCCTCCTTTGAAGAGGGCGAGGATTTCATTCTCAGCGTCATTGTGCCGGTCAACATTCTATGTCCCTGCTCGAAGGAGATTTCCCTTCACGGCGCACATAATCAGCGCTGTAAAGTCACCGTATCAGTCCGCTACAGCAGGCTCGTCTGGATCGAAGATATCGTTGCAATGGTCGAAGCTTCCGCGAGCGGCGGACTGTACGCGATCCTTAAGCGCCCCGATGAAAAACATGTGACAGAACACGCCTACGATCATCCCAAGTTCGTCGAGGACATTGTCCGTGAGATCGCCATCAAGTTCGACAACGACGATAATGTCACCTGGTACCGGATCGAGGCTGACAGCGAGGAAAGCATCCATAATCACAATGCTTTCGCTTCTGTCGAGAGAACAAAATAACCGGGACTGACACCTGTGGACGATGCACGAATAATCTACGTACACACCGGTATCTGGCCATCGCCATCTCCCAGCACGGTTTTCGTGACAGGAACCGCCTTCGGGCTCGCCAACCAGGTGCCGACAACCCTTATTGTCCGTACAACATCGCTCGATTCCACCGAAACAATTTTTCATTCGATTTCCGGCACGAAACTGCCCGACACCCTCGAAATTATCCGCATGGGGTACGAGGACAGATTGCCCGGTCATACCGCCTTTTTTATAAAGGCAGTTCGGCTCATCGGCCAAAGGGCGGCGGCGGGAAAAGTCCGCGCGGTGATCACCAGGAACATGGGTTTTTTACCCTTTATGCTCTACCTTCGCCGGCGGTTCCGGATCCCCTGCTTTTTCGAAACACATGATTTCTATGGCGACTTCACCCTGCGGAGCGACCTGAAGAAAACTCCCGGCATACTTAAGAAGCACTGGTATGAAAGGCTGTTTCTCCCGCGGCTTGATGGCATCATATGCCTGACCGAACCCCAGGCGGCATGTTTCAGAAAACGCTATCCCAACATCCCCTGCCTTGTGGCCAACACCGGCCTTTTCCGGGTCGAACAGCTAAAAACCGCGCGAATGAAACGAGTGTGTTACATCGGCTCCCTCGATCCGCACAAAGGCCTCGGCACCGCGCTTTCCGCACTTAAACAAACCGCCAACACCGAATTGCGGCTCCTCGTTGTCGGCGGCAAAAGCGATCATGAAAAACAGGTATTCAAAAACTTCGCCCACCTCGTCGGCGTCGGTGACCGGGTGGATGTTATGGGCTGGCTGCGTCACGCTGATCTCGGCCACGTGATCAACACCTGCATCGCCGGACTGGTTCCGCTCCGTGATACCCCGTTCAACCGGTACATTACCTCGCCGCTCAAAATTCTCGACTGTCTCGCGAACGGTCTCCCGGTCATCGCATCGAACCTGCCTTCGGTACGGGAATACCTGACCGATGGCAAAACCGGCCTGCTCTTCGAACCGGATAATGCCGAACATCTCTCCCAAACCCTCGACCGATACTGTGCCGGGGATTTTTACGCGCTTATGGCGCCGAACGTGGTGGCGAGCGCCCAAGCGTTTCTCTGGACTGCCCGCGGCGAAAAAATTGTCCGTTTTCTCAATAACACCGGAGACATAACCGAAAAGACAGGGGAATCGACGAAAGCTGAATAGCACGTTCAAGGCGTGAAAAAGCTGTTGTATGAAAACGGCGGCGGAAAATCATACGGAAAAAAAACGGTACACCTACCGAGAAAATAACGTGAGGATCAATAGGGTGCAGCCGGTGATCGGTACGACGATATCCGGCAAACCAAATCAGATGAGGAGGTAGCAATGAGCAACCGAATATCACGGCGCAATGCACTCGCCTACGGGGCGGTATCAGCCGCACTTGCAGCGGGATCATCGCTCTCACCTGCAGCGGAAAAAGAGGAGCGACCCTTTTCAGAGCGACGGTGGTGGAGACCCGGCCCGAATCTCGATCTCAAACGCGACCTGATGCCTGGTCCGACACCGGTTCGCCTGGCTTGTATGTCTTCCACAACCTTGCTAAAGTATCCGACCAATATGAGCATCACCGAGGCAGTCAAACGTATCCGCGACCAGGGTTACACATCGGCGAACGACCACTATGGTATCGGCACGAGGAACAAATGGCTCGATGCCCCGGAATCGGAAATTACCGAACTGAAAGAAGCGCTAAAAACCTTCGATGTCGATTTTTTCGATATCATGGTTTGGACGAACCTGCTCCACCCGGATGTAAAAACCCGCCAGAAAAATCTGAAGTACGTTGCGGAGAACCTTGAGGCCGCCGACCGTGTCGGCGCGCGAATGTGTACTATGGTAACCGGAAGCTGTGACCCGGACTACTACATCGGCATGCATCCGGGGAACTGGACGCGCGAGACCTGGAAAATTACTATCGACAGCATTAACCAGCTCATACGCGATACGTCTGGATGCAAAACACTCCTGGGTATGGAATCTGTCCTGACAACGAATCTCAACGATCCGCAAGCACACAAACGGCTCCTCGAAGATGTCAATCACCCACGGTGCAAGATTTGCCTCGATATCGCGAATATGACGTCGTTCGAGCGATACTACCATTCAACCGAGACAATCAATGAGAGCTTTGATCTGCTCGGTGAAAACATTGTCGGGTGCCACGGCAAGGACAATCTCATCCTCCGGGATAAGATGCTCTGCCACATCGTTGAGGCGCCGCTGGGAGAAGGCGTTCATGATTACGAGACGTACCTGGTAAGAATGAGCCGCCTCTCATGGCCTCGGACGCTCCTGCTCGAGCACTTCGCCGACGAAACGTATCCAGCACAAAAGGCATTCGTCGAAAAAACCGCCGCGAAGGTCGGGGTGAAAATCTATGGCGGCTGATCCGTCATAAACCGGAAACGGTACGGTCGTTCATCTGGTAAGATCACCCGTGCGATTCACATGAGGGGGAAACGAACCGTCGGCATCCGGTTGCAGTGATCGTGCCTGCGTTGGACGGGTAAGAATACGTAAGCTTCGACCAAATGTTTAGTGTGCAGTGGTATATAGAGTTTTTTTTAGATCATATCATCACATCTCACAGGGGGAACGTCGTCGATGAACACGTCTTTCAAACCTCGTATCCTACGGGAACTTTCCGTATTCGTTATCATCCTTGCTTTCGCTGGTTGCGGACAGGAGAAACGGGGCATTTCGCCTGTTGAAACCGGCCCGCAAACGATTGGCAACCACGGTATTCTTCACCGGGGTATGCAAACCGTTGAACAACCGGTTACCCTCGGCGAGGCAGGCAAAAAAAAGAAAGAAACGGTCGAACGTCTCGACCGGCAAGGACTCCTCTCGACCGGCAAGGTGGTCGTTGACAAGGATCCTGCAATGCTCGTTCCCCCGCAGTCGGTATCCCGTTATGCCGGAAACGAGTACGTAGTAGCCAAGGAACCGCCGGAGGTCGAGTATGCAATCGTCCCGGTGGAGCCCCTCTTCCTCGGAACATCGCCGGTACCCTCGCAATCCGCCTTATCGAACGAACCGGGACCCTGGTCGTGCTGGTGCCAGGCGAACTACGATACGCGAACCGGGAAATTCTACTCGGCGGTCGGCGATCACGGCAAGTATAACGCCCACATCTTCCTGGTCGAATACGATTCCGTCACCCGCAGTATAACTTGCCTTCCCGAAATCAACAAGGTGCTCGGCAGAACCGAAAAACAGTTCTCGGAAGGCAAAATTCACGGCTGGCTGGATTTCTACCAGAGCGCACAGCTCGACACCTCCCACCTCTGGTACTGCACCTACTGGGCGAAGTATCCCGAACCGGACGAGGAGGACTACGCGACCGGATACGACGGCGGCCACATCATGAGCTACGACGTGATGTCAGGAGATATAGTCGATTACGGCATTCCGCTCGTACGCGCTTCCTGGCCCTACCACCGTGTCGATATTGACCGCGGCATCATGTATGCGGTCGGGATGTTTGGCGAGTTTCTTGCCTGGGATATTAACCGGCAGCAGACGCGATACGCAGGCTACCTACCGCCCGGCATGGGCTGGTGGGAACGCGCCATCATGATCGATGACAAAACCGGTATGGTTTACACGACAAACCGTGACGCATCCGACACGGAACGCCATGTCATCCGCTACGATCCCGTCAAAAACCGGTTCTTCAAACTCGACTGCCATATGCCGGTCGAAACGCGGGCATCGAACCGCGGACAACAGGAAGGCGGTTACAGCCATCTGCGGGCGCAGACACGAACCCGCGGCCCGGATGGCCTGTTCTGGTGTGTAACGATCGGCGGCAGACTTTTTACCTTCAACCCTGAAACGGAGGAGATCATCGACAGGGGATACAACTGGCCCGGCGAGCAGCGGTATACCGCGTCGATGGACAGAAGCCCGGGAGGACGGTACGTGTACTACCTCCCCGGAGCGCACGGCCGCGGCTACCTGGATGGTTCACCGGTCGTGCAGTACGACACCGGGAACGGCACGAAGAAAGTCCTGGCGTTCCTGTTCCCCTACTACTTCGAACAGTACGGGTATACGCCGGGGGGAACTTTCTCGATCAAGCTCAGCGACGACGGCGGCAAGCTCTTCATTCTCTTCAACGGTGCGTTCGTCGAACAGGGAGAGAATGGTGCGGAGGGTGACATCTTCGGGCAGTGCTCTGCCATGGTGGTGAACATCCCCGCAAGCGAGCGGGTCGAATAACGCTGCGTCCATCGTCCGGGAAATACCGAACCGGCCAAAAGCAAAACGAGGTGAAGCCGATGAATGGGAAGAGAACCAGGAGACACTTTTTAGAAAGAATGGGGTACTACTCAGCCGGACTCGCCGGCATGTCACTCGTCACGGCGACGGCGGAATCCGCCACCAAGAGACGCCCCAACTTCATTTTTATATTCTGCGATGACCTCGGGTGGGCCGATCTGCCCTGTTACGGTCACCGGTCGGTCACTGCTCACGGCGGCTGGATTGTCCGGGGAGAGCTGAAGATGCCTAACCTCGACCGTATGGCGCGGGAAGGCACCCTTTTCACGCAGTTCTACGTGAACTCCGCGGTTTGTTCACCGAGCCGCACCGGGATTATGACCGGGCAGTTCCCCGGGCGTCTCGGTATTCACGACTATCTCGCGGGGCCGGCGCTTAACAGGGAACGCGGTATGCCGGATTTTGTCGATCCGAATGTCCCGACCCTGACCGGCATCCTCAAGAACGCGGAATATGCCACCGGACACTTCGGCAAGTGGCATCTCGGCAGCGGCGGTGATGCTCCGTCCCCCGAGGCCTATGGCATCGATCTCTATGATGCCTGTCTGAAGGGTTCGGGTGGCCGCCCCGGCTCAACCGGGATGATCGCCGACCGTACCATCGCCTTCATGGAAGAGCATCGTGACGAGCCGTTCTATGTCAACGCCTGGCTGTACGATCCCCATGCGCCGTTGCACCCGACTGACGAGCATCTGAAACCCTACGAACACCTCTCGCCGCGCTGGGGAGAGCAGAAAGGAGCCCTCCAGGTCTGGTATTCGGTATTGGCCAACATCGACAGGCATGTCGGGCGTATCCTCGATCGTCTCGACGAACTGGGCCTCTCGGAAAACACCGTGGTCATTTTCTCCAGCGATAACGGCCCCGAATCCGGCCTCATGAGCTTCACCTCGCACTACGGCGGTGCAAGCAGCACGAACACCGGGCCGTTCCGCGGCATCAAGCGCAGCCTCTACGAGGGAGGCATCCGTGAGCCATTCATTGTTCGTTATCCGAAGGGAACCCCGGCAGGAGCGGTTGACAGGACGTCCGTTATCGGGGGAACCGACCTGCTCCCCACGATCTGTGCCATGGCGGGAATTGCACTGCCGCGGGATGTCCGCTGTGATGGCGAAGACCGGTCGGCAACATTCTTCGGTTCGCAACAGTCACACACTAAACCACTCATGTGGGAGAATCGTTTCCCCGTCTACGGCCACGTGATCCACAAGAGTCCGATGCTGGCGATCAGGGACGGCGGGTGGAAGCTCTTGATGAATCCCGATCGCAGCCGGATCGAGCTGTACGATATTCCGAACGATCCGACCGAGTTATACAATCTCGCGTCCGCACAACCCGACGTGGTCGAGCGGCTCTCGAAGAAACTTCTCAACTGGCGGACGACGCTGCCGGAGGGCCCGGTTCATCCCGCTGCGGGATCGAACACCTATCCCTGGCCGTGATACGATTGCCATGCCACCATGGTCTGCTAACTGTCTGCGGATGGTCTGGTTCGTGGATTACAGGGAATGATACTCGTGCGATGCAAGCTGACCGCATGCCGCGAGAATATCCGTTCCCTTGCTCTTCCTCATCATGGCGGTGATGTTCCCGTCGAAAAGAATAGCCTGGAAACGTTCTAAGGCGCTGTCTGGTGGCCGGCTGAAGGGTGCTCCCTCGTACTCGTTGAAGGCGATGAGGTTGATCTTCGAGGGGACAGTTCGTGCGAGGGCGAGGAGTTTGCGGGCGTGTTCGGGAGAGTCGTTGATACCGTCCATGAGAATGTACTCGAAGGTAATCCGGCGGCCCGTTATCCGGGCGAAATGACGTACCGCGTCGAGAAGCTTTTTCAGGGGATATTTACGGTTTATGGGCATAAGCCGGTTCCGGAGTTTATCATCCGGCGCGTTGAGCGAAACGGCGAGACTGATGCGACGGAACTGTTCCCCGAGCCTGACAATACCGTCCGGGATGCCGCAGGTTGATACGGTGATCTTGCGCTGGCCAATCATAAGCGCGGTTTCCCTGTTCAGTATATCGATGGCTCTGGCGACGCTCTCGAAGTTATCGAGCGGTTCCCCCATCCCCATGAAGACAATGTTGGTAATATCTTCGCCTGTTTCCGCGAGCACCTTCCTCATTTTGATGACCTGGTCGATGATTTCACCGGCGGTCATGTTGCGGGTGAAGCCCATCCTCCCGGTTCGGCAGAACATGCACCTCATTCTGCAGCCGACCTGTGATGACAGGCAGAGGGTTACCCGGTCATCGTCGCGGATGATGACACTCTCAATCGTGGCGCCATCGGACAACTCCCAGAGAAACTTTGTTGTCGAACCGTCCGAAGAAAAAACCGTTTCACGTTGCTCGATTGCTCCGATGGAAAACTTCGTCCCGATCTCGCTGCGGAAATCCTTCGAAAGGTTGGTCATGTCCTCGAACGAATCGACTCCCCGCTCGTGTATCCAGCGGAAAATCTGCATGCCCCGGTATTTCTCCTTAACCGGCGGCAGGAGTACCATGATCTCCTCGGGAATGAGACCGGTGAGTGTGGGTTTTTCCGTCACAACGAAACCTTTCCTTTCGGGAATGAATGTAGTACTTTGAGGGAAAAACAGCAAGGGGATTTTTCCAAAATGCTCGACCGTTACCTTCCACCGGGGCGCTCACCCGGTTTACCGGACGAGCACGGTATTTTATCTGGCTCTATTCTTGCAAACGGGCAGGCAAATACATATATTACTGTGTGTAATCGGGAGGAATAATGAAGCATGTACTAACAGCTGTTTTTCTTGCGTGTTTGGTCGCCCTTGCCTGCGCTGCCGGGCCGAAGGGATTGAGGAAAGTCTCTAAATCTGTAGATCTGAGCCAGGCGCTCACCCCGGAGGAGGTCACTCGTGAAACCGCGGGGAAGATTATCAAGAAATACACGGTTGATTTTACCATACCGAATCCCTTAAATGTCGATGATGACACGCAGTCCCGCCGGTTTGATCCCAGCCACAAGGGAGACATCGAATGCAAGGCGGTCTTACTCGATGAGGTGTCAACAAAGGCCGATATCTTCAATCGATGCCGTTCGGACTCGCTCGATGAGGAAGCCTGCCGCGTCTTCAGGGAAGATTATGCGGCCAAGAACCTACGCGAGGGCATGTTCCGCATCCGCATTACCATGGAATCCGGGTTTTCCCAGCGATCGATTGATCCCAAACACTGGGCTCTCTATATCGAAAACGCCGATGGCGTGATGATCGAGCCCGACGAAATTACCGCCTCACCAATGATGGCGGTGACCGACTCGGTCTATTCAAAGTACTACAAACTGAACTTTCGGCGGAATGTTATCAGGCGGGATATTACCCTGTATTTCTCCAAACGAACCTTTTTTGGCCAGGATATTCTCGGGGGCGGCACTCCCTACATCGTACTCGTCATCTCACGGGAAAAGAAAACGCTCGACCGGGTAGCCTGGGAATTCTTTAAGGTGAAAAAA
>CAYWBT010000039.1:11451-19535 GCA_964456585.1 uncultured bacterium | reverse complement strand
CCCGAATCCCCTGAGCAACGGCTGGGTAATGTTCATTCCGAGATAGCTGGTATAATTTTTTTTCGACTCGATATTGCTTTCGGAAAGGTTATTATAGAGGCCGAATCCCCAGTCGGCACCGGTCGAGATGGTCTGGTCTATGGTCAGGTTAACATTGGTCGTTTCGCTGTTGATCGTCGGAACGTTAAAATAATTATAGTAGTTGGAGCGCTTGGATTCAGACCGTCTTACGCTGAACGACAGTCCCGGATCGAAGTACGCCTGCGCCTGAATAACCGAGTAGCGGCTGTAATCCATTCCGAGGTAGTAGGACTTCAGGTTCAGGTTCTCGCTGATTGCGCGATCGATACATTCCCGCAGAGAGAGCGGAAGCACGTGCTCTTCGGCATACGCTTTCCGAAGAAATCCCGGAAAAGAGCACAGGCCGATTACCAGGATTGCCAGTACATATCTTCGCGCCATAAAGCATCTCCTTATCTGAAAAAAAATAATCCGCATCGCTATACCCACTACCAACGAAGCTCAACTATTATTCATGTCCGTGAATTTTTTCTGCAGTCAATATATTGTATTGGACGTGCTTTTCGGTGAAAAATTTCACTTTATTTTCTGCGAGCGACTTATCAGGGGAATTATTGCTGAAAAATAATGAGCGTCATGAGACCGAACGTAAGGATGTCCGAACGGTGGAAGGTGCAGGGAGATACAGTGGTTTATCGTTTTAACGGTTTCGTGAGTCTCACGTATGGAACAGATCGTCGGCAGAAACAGCGCCAGGACAGTATCGGCGCCATCACGAGGGAAAATCTTTGGCGTATTTTCTGATCCATTCCATGGCTGCTTCCCCGCCGGTGAGGTCCCGGCCTTCTTTTTCTTTCACTTCGCGTTTGTAATGCTCGATGTGGCAGACCTGCTCGACCATCCGTAACCTGAATTCACTCGTGGGATTGGTGAACTTGATTCCGATTTCGTAGCTGTCACCATCCTTGCGGCACCACACGACAAGGCCATCTTCCTCGAAAACGGGAGCGCGGAGAGGAATTCGTATATGAATCACGGTTCCCGCGCCCAGGTTTCGCAACGATTTGAAGGAAAGGCCGCCTTCACTGAGATTATTGAGATATTCTTTCTGGTTGGCGACAACGTCGGCGAGCTCATAGTCGATCGAGATATCAGTAGGATGGCGAATGTACTCCCGCATAGTTATGCCTCCTCATTCTCCTGAAAACACCGGTGTAAAAGAAACCTGCAGGGCAGGTATTTCCCGACGCTTCCTGTGTTTATTTCACGAGCAGCATTTTTTTCGTAGCGGTGAACGAGCCGGTTTCCAGCCGGTAGAAATACAGGCCGCTCGGCATGTCTGGGGCATCCCACCTGACCGAGTATGTTCCGGCTCTGACGGTTCTCTCATCGAGGAGAACCGCGACGACCTGTCCGGTTATGGTGTAGACGGTCAGCCTGGCGTGTGTATCGACCGGCAGGGAATAGGTAATAACCGTCGATGGATTGAACGGATTCGGTGAATTCTGCCGGAGAATGAACGTTTCCGGAACGGTGAACAACTCGTTCCGTGCAATCATGACACTTCCGGTGCGAATGTCTCGCCCGCCCGCTGTCCTCATGCGGTATGTAACCAGCAGACTGCCGGCAGTCGTCGGTACTTCGAGGGTGATGAGCCGTTGTGACTGTCCGACATCACAACCATCCCTGTCCAGGAGCGCACCGACAATCTCGCTGACATGGTTTCCGTACGACCTCGTGAGCACAACTCCCCTGTTGTCCCCAGTCCAATACGCATCATCGAGTACGCGTACTCCGAGATTCTCCCCGTCCGGCGATTCGATGATCAGGCTGAGAAAGTCGAGCCCGGTTTCGCTGATCACCGAGAACCTGCCTTCACCATCCGGGATGATTCCCAGGGCGGCCCCCCCGGCTGGCAGGGGAACGTTCTCATCGTTCCGGGAAGGCTTCATGGCGGCGATATGCGCGGCATTGAGCTGTTCGGTATACCAGTTCCACATCCAAACGAATACCGCCAGATCCTCGAAGTCAACCCGGCCGTCCGGCATGATGCTGATGTTTGGCGGAGTACCGTCCGCCGGACCGATTTCTTTTGTTGTATCCTGCGCGGCCCAGGCATCTATAAAGGCAGGGAGATCGCTCCCGTCTATCTTCGTATCGAAGGTATAGTCCCCCACCAGATTCCGGATTTTCAGCGGACCGAGAATGTAGGATTCTCCCTCATCGACGTCGCTCAGCAGGATACGCACGAATACCTCATGATCGTAGACATATCCCAGGTCGGTAAAGGCATACCAGGTGATATTCGTAACCGCGCCGGGAAATACGGCGTCAACCGTAGAAATGGTCGCTTCATGATACGTCCCTCCCCCATCGGACGAATACTCGATCTGCACAGAGAGCGTATCGGATTCCATATCCTGCGCGCTGAAGGAGAGCTTTACCTTCCCGGCATACACTTTATCCGTGCTCGTGAGCATATAGTCCATCCGAGGAGGATTGTTGTAATCCACCGCAATGATGCCGCTGTCCGGTCTGCCGGGGGCGCCGTTGTTTGGGGTGCATCTTAAGAGGGCATCGCCTTCGAATCCATCGAAATCGTTAACCGCCTTCCAAGTGAACGTGCCGGTATAGTGATCCGGTGCGAGGTTGGTAATTTCACCTTCGGTAGCTGCGGAAGACCATGTTTCACCACTGTTGAGCGAGTACTCGACCACGAAACTGACCACGTTACTCTTCTGATCGGTAATCTGGTAGCCGATTTGAATCTCGCCCTCCTGTTCTCCCGCGGGAAGTGTCAGCGCAACTTCGCAGAGACCGAACGGATTGCACATGATGGCAAGGCTGTCGGGAACACCGGTGTCACGGTCGGCGGGAACAAGCCTGACGAGCGCAGTACCATAATAATCGGGAATATCCTCAGCGATCAACCACCGGAACGAGGAGGTGTAGTTACCCGAGAAAATCCCTGTCGTCTTGCCTTCGACCGAAGCCGGAAGGAACTGTGCACCGTCATCGATCGAGTAGGAGAGTTCTATGCTCAGCATATTGTTCTCACTATCTGCGAGCGTGTAGTTCACATCAACTGATCCCTCATACGCCGAATCGGGATTGGCGACGGACAGCACGACCGAGGGCGGCATGTTGTTATCGATGTGCAGCGGGCCCGTTTCTTCCGTATTTCCCTCATCGTAATCGGCAACGGTAATACGGAGCCAGATGTTCTCGGAATCGCGCTCCGGCAAGTCTTCTGCGGAGTTCCAGGTCACCAGCCGCGTACTTCCATCGGCTGGTATATCGGTTACGCTACCGGTCAGCGACGCATCGTACCAGGTTTCATGATCATCAGATATGGCGATGCCTATACTCACCCGGTCCAGTTCGTTGTCGGTGGCACGGTATGAAACAGGGATATCGCCGGCGAGTTCACCTGCAAATGAATCGAGCGCGATAACCGGCGGCTCGTTATAATCGACAGCGACTGTCCCGATACCGGCAACTCCGTTTCTGCCGTTGTTAGGCGTTATTCGGAAATACACATCTCCCTCATAACCTTCGAGCGGTGTACCGCTGTACCACTTCAACGATCCCTGGTAGTTGTCGGAATCGATCGGGACCTGACCGAGGTCGGTTGAGGCTGGCAACCAGGATTCCCCTTCATCAATCGAATATTCCGCTGTCAGGATAACATCGAGACCGTTGGGATCGGATATGAGGTATCCGACCGGCACGTCCCCGGTCATCTCTTCATCCGGCAAGATCAGCGATACCCTGCAGAGACCGAAATTGTCAACCCTGATAACGAGAGAATCGGCCGTCCCCTCGTCATGGTCGAAGGGAACCAGCTTCAAGAGCACATCAATGAGGGTGTCGGGAAGATCGATTTCGGTATTCCACAAAAGTGCACCCTCATACTGCTCCGGGACAATATCAGCAAGCGGACCCGTGACAGCGGCCGATTGATAATTCACTCCCTCGTCGAGCGAGAACAACAGGGCAAGACTGAGCGTGTCATTCTCGGCGTCGGTAAGATTGAAGGGCAACCCGATAACCGCTGAATAGAGGCTGTCAGGATTCGCCCGCAGCGTGTCCGACAGGGCAGCCACAGGCGGCATGTTGTTATCGATCCTGAACACGTCCGTGATGGATTCCTGTCCCTGTTTCGCATCTTCCGGGAGAAGTTTAAACCGTACGTTCTGTTCATCGAGACCGTCTGCATCGACTTTGGATTGCCACACGAACGTGCCGTCATACCGCGCGGGGCCGAGATCGACAAGATCGCCGGAGATCGTGGCGGAATTCCAGGTCGAACCACCGTCGAGAGAATAGAAGGGAGTTAAGGTCACCGGATCCTCCTCAAGGTCGGTGACATGGTATGAAAGGAAAACCGAACCCGAAAATTCTCCCACGATCGACTCAATAGTTACTACCGGCGGTTTATTACTGTCGAACGGCAGGAACGAAACGAACGCTTCGGTGGCGGTGTTTCCGAACCCATCGGCAATACCGCTGCCCGAGAGTTCAATCGTGGCCAACGGCAGTTTCTCACCCTCCGCGAGCAGGATAAGGTAATGATACTCTCCGGTTATTTCCTTCACCTCCGCAGGACTCAATCCCCCGGAAAGCGTATAGTTGGCCGCATTGAGCGCTGACGCGGCGGTAACTGTCTCGTTAAAATTGACATAGATCGTATCGCTTCCGGCAGTACCCCTGGCCGAAAGGAAATCAGGCGGCTGATTATCGAGAACAAGAGTCCCTTCAACACTGTTAACCGAAGATGAGCCGAGGGGATTATTGGTATCGGTTGCGGTAATTCTGATTTTCATATCTGTCGCATATACCTCACCGGTATCGGTATTGCTGTTCCAGGTCAGTGTACCGTTGTACACCCCGGAAACGGGTATATTGAGGGTATCACCGATGACGGTTGCCGGACTCCATACCACACCGTCCGGAGACCAACTCAGGTGAATGCTCACCGGGTCGTTTTCCGTATCGGCAATCTGGTACGGCACAGTTACGAGGTTCCCCACGGTGCCGGTTATGGACGTCGATACGGTCGGCGGGGCGTTGTTGAGCAGCTGGAATGAACCGGTCGTATCACCAGTTCCGACATCATGGTCTGCGGGAATTGCCTTAAACGTGACACTGAAGGACGTGAGCGACGGTACATCCTTCTTCGACTGCCAGACGATCGAGCCATCATAGGCGAGAATCCCGGTGGTTCCGGTGACATTGGTCGTCCCAGTCCAGGTCGTTCCGCCATCGAGGCTGTACGAGCAGGCGAACTGTATCGTATCGCCTTCGGCATCGGAAACATGATAATCGATGACAATATCGCCGGACTGTGGCGTATAGATATCGTCCAACGTGACCGATGGCGGATCGTTGAGATCGACGTTGACTGCGCCGGATTCTACGGAATAGTTTGTCGTATAATCCGAGGGAGTGAGACGGATTTTAACGTTGTAATAGTCAATTCCGTCCTGCATACCCTCCCCGTAACGCCAGTTAAACAAACCGGCATACTGGGCTGCGGGAATGGCGCTGAGATTTTGTTCGGGCGTTCCGAGATGCCAGGACCCACCACCGTCTGTAGAGTACTCGAAGAGGAGTGTTACGGGATTATATTCAATATCCGCGATGATATAGGACACCGTGAGCACGTCATTTGTATAGTCCGGGATCACACTCTGGATCGTCACCGTTGGCGCATAGTTCCGGTTTACCTTGAAGAGGGGCGACACCTGCGATCCCGAATCATAAACACCGTCAGTCACCTCCATCCTGAAGCGGACCTGTTCCGAGTACGTTCCGATGAGCGCCGCGGGGAGTTTCCAGTAGATTGAATACGCCCCCGGTGCACGAGAGGGATTCTGGGTAATATCACCTGTCTGGACAGCGGTCCATACTCCTCCACCGACAGAGTACTGCCAGTTGCGCGTCACCGTATTGCTCTCGTCGGGATCACCGAAGGTGTACTCTATTCGGTAAGTCTGAGTCGCAGAGTCGGCGAGAGCAACCGAGGTGATCTTGAGCCAGGGATTATGTTCTCCCACGATGAATGTAAAAACTTTTTCCGGTATGGGATTGTGAAAGAGGTCTTGCGCATGTATGGTGAGAGACAGCGTTTCGCCGGGCTGGTAACCTTCGAGCGTGGTGAAGACGTACAGCGAATCGTCCTCCCATGCCCAGGCACCGGATACCTCGCCACTGATACTTCCCACAAGCGACGTTTCGATCGTCGTGGAATCGACTGCGTCCTCGACAACCAGGGAGATTGCATCGTACATGGCCATCTGATTAACACTGCCGGGAACCCTTGCTTCGTAATATACGAACGATGAATCCGGCCCGGTCGAGAACGTCCATGCATACGTCATACGGTTCGCGTAACTGTCGCTGGCATCGATCGCTACGGTCAGCGTTTCGTAATTCTGGAAGGAATTCTGATTCAGGAGCGTCAGCGTATTGATCGACCACGACTTCACCATGCTAATGTTCCCACGGCTTGCGCTGGTAACCGTGACCGATGTCGAATCACGGTTGACATCGGCCGAGAACTGCATCACGACGTGTTCATCGATCTGAACGTTCGACTCGTAGGCCGCAGGGGCGTGCGATACAATCGTGGGCGGCGTTTCATCAGCCTTCACCGTAAAGGTATGCGTCGTCTCCGCCATGGTGTTGCCCAGGGTGTCGGCGGCATTGACTGTCAGCGTCAACTGGTCGCCAAGCAGGTAACCCGTGCCGGACGGAGTAAACATATAGACGGTATCAGCCCAGGAGTAAGAACCGGGCACAGGTGATGCGGTCTGTCCGCTCGCCAGAACAGCGGTGACACCTGATGTATCGATGTCACCGGGGAAAATCATCGAAATGAAATCGGTTGTCCCCATTAAATTCTGGTTGCCGGGAATATCAACCGTGAAGGAGGGCGGTGTCGTATCGACAGTTATGAAGAAAGTCCAGACTGACGTTTTTCGATTAGCGTAGGCATCACCGGCATCGACCGAAACGGTCAGCGAGTCACCCAACTGGAATGAGCCGGAATACGAAGCAGTGAGGGTATAATCCACCCAGGCATCGGTCTTCGTGACCGCACCCTGCTTTGCACTCGTAACAGTCACTGTGGTGGAGTCGCGCACGATATCGGTGGAAAACTCCATGACGATGTTGGTGAGCGGACTCACATTCGCTTCACCATCCCCGGGTGATCGAGTGATGATCGAAGGCGGAACATCGTCCGGTTTCACCGAAAATGAAACCGTGCTGTCGGTGAGTGCGTTACCGTAGATATCGGATGCGCTCACGGTGAGCACGAGTGTTTCTCCCGCCTGGTAGTTTGCATCCGGCTGGTAGGTATAGGTGGTATCGCTCCATGTCCAGTTTCCGGACAGGACACCGCTCAGGCTGCCTTCGAGCAGTTTTTCGACCGATGTTTTATCTATGTCGTTTGGAAAGAGGAGGCGAATGGGTGCGTTTGTCGGTACATTAGTGGGATACCCCTCGACAACCAACGTAAAAGAAGGCGGTACTGTTTCCTGCCGGATGGTGAACGACCAGGTATACTGTGAGGCGTCGCCGTACTGGTCTTTCGCATTTACCGAGACAGTGATACGGTCACTGAGTTGAAAGGGTGTGCCATGAATGAGGGTCAGGGTATCGCCGGCCCATGATTTGGTCAGGGTCACCGCACCCTGGACATCTCCGGTTACTGAAACCGTGGTTGAATCAGGGTCAATATCGTTACTGAAGGTAATCCTGATACTGTCGGTCGGCGCGATATGTTCCTCATTGATTCCGGGTGAACGCGTTATAATTGTGGGCGGATTTTCATTGTCCTTGACCGTGAAGCTCCAGTCCTTTCTCGTGAGAGAGGTACCGTCGAGGTCTTTCGACAGAACGGTCGCACCGACCGTCTCTCCCGGTGTCAGGAGATAAGCGGGATCAAGGACGGCATAACTGCCGTAATTGGTAAGCGTGCTGGAGATTGTTCCGACATGGGAATCATACACCTCAATGATGACGTCGGTTACATCGGTATTGAAATAGACATCGAC
>CAYWBT010000039.1:0-11351 GCA_964456585.1 uncultured bacterium | reverse complement strand
CCGTCATGATTAAAATCGCCGCGCCCAAGCGACCAGCCGCACCGATCGAAAGCTGCACCGCCCTGGACAGTAATCCCCGCAAGGCTGCTGTCGAGCGAAATCGTTCCCTTGTTCTGGAAATATGGTTCACCGAAGATGATGCAGGTTTTCCCGGCACTCTCACGGCCACCGGGATCATCATCGGCGACACCAATCGCGATGTCATGATACCCATCACCATTCTGGTCGGCCACCGCGACTGAACTCCCGGCATGATCGCCCAGCGTATCGCCGTACATCTTCACAATACCGGAAGAGGTTGTACCCAGATCGATAGTTGTCACAGAGCTGATCGTAGCGTAACCCGCAAGCATGTATGCGCCGCCCTTTCCACTTCCCGCAGCGGTCGCACCGATGAGAATATCTTCCAGTCGTCCCCCGACACCGTCACCATTGATATCACCTGCGGCGCACGAACTGCCGAACAGGTCCCCGGCTGCTTCGCCATACAGGGTCGTGACGCCGGAAGGTGCCGCATGTAAATCGATGGTTCCCGCGGAATGAAAGGACGCCGATCCATAGATGAGATACGCGTTGCCGGCATTCACTCTCCCCAGGGGATCGGCCTGGTAAGCGCCGACAATTATATCCTCGTAGATATCATCGTTCAGAAAACCGGCACAAACCGAATAGCCGGCACCATCAGCGGAATTATCGCCGAAGATATTAACGACGTTTTCTCCTGCCGGAGGGGACGCCAGGTTAATCGAACCGATTGTCTTGATGGTGGCGGAACCGAACACCACATAGACACTGCCGGCATTGATCCGCTGCGAAGGATCGGCACGGTAGGCGCCGATGATCACATCCTGGTAACTGTCACCGTTGACATTGCCGACCGCAACGTCGAAGCCCGACCAGTCCAGCAAATCGATCCCGTGTACCTCCAGAACTCCCGTCGGATTTGATGCGAGGTCGAGGGAATCAGCATCAATAATTGTGCCCGAACCGAACACGACATAGGTGATTCCCCTGCCCCCATCGGCCGTATAGGCACCGAATACGATATCATCGTTCCCGTCATTGTCAATATCGCCCGCGGCAAGGGACGAACCAATCCGATCTTCGCCGTTTTCACCGAGAATTTTCATAAACTCAGTATTTAACGGAGAATTGATATCTATCTCTGAAGGGAAACCGATCCCGAAGGCCGTACCTCCGGTTACCAAGAGTATCAGTACGGTCAGAACCGCCAGTCTGTCGCGTGTCGTTCGATTCACCGTTCGATCCTCACCTTGCCAAATCCCTTGAGCGTAATGGGATTGTTGTCTGCGTCGCGTAATTCCGTGACATCACGATCGATGACAATCTCTCCGAGCGACTTCATGATAGTGACCGGGAATGTCCCGATGTCAAACGTTCCGCTCACACCCTGGGACGCTCCTGCAAAACCGATATCGATAATGAGGCGGGCGGCATCGATTCTCTGGCTGAAGGAAATTATTCTCGTCTCGCCGTCAACGAGACTGTTCGGGGTGAAATCGCCGAGCAGGGCGCTTCCGTCCTCGCAGACGACTTCGATATGGGCGGCCATGATGGAACTGATTTCGTAGAAACGAACGGTGACCGGTACATTATCACTGATGAGGTCGGGTATAAAACCGATTCCCGGGCGCTCAACCGGCAGTGGTCCCGACTCGATATCGACCGTAAACCGTATCTCGACAATGTCCCCGAAGAGTGTATCCGCCCGTGCCTGGAGGGTTAAGAGGTGTTCCGCTTCCTCGAGACCGAGAAGTGTTACGGAGGTTGTATCAATCCAGTCCGAGTATTCACCATCCAGTGAATACTGATAGAGCTCGGCGGTATCGTTGCCAACCCATGAAATGATGATATCAGCAGTAGTAACAATGTCGCCATCGAGCACACTGACAGAAACGATTCCCGGTGCAGGATCCTTTCCGGAATCGCTCTTTTTATCGCTACCCAGCGAAAATATACATCCTGAAACTAGTGTAGCAAGAAGACTTACATAGATTACGATAACAAAAATGCGCTTATTCTCGAACAGTACCATCTCCGATCCTCGTAGATGAACGTACTAAAATCTCCCGTACCAGACTGTGTTCTCAATCACCGTATCGTATAAATAAATGCTAATCATGTGCGTCCAATACCTCCCCGGGGGCGTTAATTTCCCAGAGAGCGGAAAATACTGCAGGTTTACCGCATGCGACGGTTTTCTCACGGATGGCATCACCGTGGTTTTTCATGACAATCCAACAGCCTACCCGGTGATTCCCCGGTGAAGACCTGAAATTGTGTGCTCTACTAACTGTATTTATAACAGATTGTTACTATAATTTCAGTATCGTTGTCACCAAGTTCCATACTATAAATATACAACATTTTCCGTAAAATGAGTGTTGCTTTATCGCATAAAGTAGAGAGCAAATTCTATGCCAGATGAGGTTATATGCCGGTGCCGGAAAAGCGAGAACTGTTCCGCCGGAAAGGGTATACCCGGCATATAGCTACCGGCAAACCGTGAGATGGGAGGATACCCGGAGAGAGAGAATTGAAGGCGCTGGTCGTACCGCCGTTTTTATTCTTTTCGATATTTCTCGTCCTGTTCCGCGATTTTTTTCCTGATCACGGGCCGTGCTTCTTCGAAGAACGGTTGCGCAAATTCACTCGTCCAGGTCCGGTCTTCAAAATTTTCGCGGGCAAAGAGAAGCTTGATGAATCCGTCGAAGAATTCCTCGAAATAACTGCCGTAGATGTGGTACGAATCCGACTGATCGACGAATCGTCCCAGTCTCACCTCTTCGCCGCTCAGTTCGGCTATTCTCCCGGCAAGCTTCTTTCCCAGATCGATAAAGGCGAAATCATTCATGAAGGCAGCCTTGTACGCGTCCCTGCTCCTGAACCGCTGGTTGAGGTTGAGATAGGCGATCCCCTCGGCGTCGCGCTGTATTCTCCCCCACAACGACTGCCAGCAGGCGGGGTCATAAGCCCCGAGATCGATCCAGGGCTGCCAGGATATCATCTGTGCCCTCCTCGTAATGGGCGAGTCGGCAAGCGCCTTGGCCATACCTTCGAATTGGTCGATCGGTTCATCGAGACCCGGCACCTTGTACTGGAACATTCTCTCGTTGTAGGTGTACTCCCAGCGATTGTCATCCGGATCTTCCGGATTGCGAATCCAGTGATTCTTGATGCCCTCGACAACCTCCTCTCGGTATTCTTCGAGGTCCTCCAGTCCGCCGGGAAAGGACCGGTGAATCATGGGTTCCGACAGGGGATTTTCAACGACCATGATCATGGTACAGTCACGGCTCGGAGGATCACCCTCCTTGTCATACTGGGTTTTCAGCAGAGTGCCGTACGCAAACAGCGCAATGAGCGAATTCTCCCACGCTTCGGGCAGACATCGCCCCTTCGCATGGAGCACCGGTATCCGGCCGCCGCCCGAAGGAATGATTACCGCAATATCTCCCCCCTCGACCTTGCGCTGGGCATGTTCGGCAACCTGGTAGATATAACCCGATCTCTCGGGAAAGAGCCGGGTAAATTCCTCGATATTTTTTTGATTTTCCGGCACATCATATGCCATGTTCACACTCCGCAAGTTCGTTAAAGTTTGTTATTCTCACACCACCACGCTCATGACATCGGAGAGGCCGACAACGGTTTTTCGGCAGCCAGACACCGCAGTATCATGTTTTCCGGCAGTTCACCCTCATTCTTCCCGCCCGGCAGCCTCAAGGATATCAAACACTTCTTCCGGCGAATCGGCGGCACGTATCCGATCCCGGACAGCCTGGTGATTCAGCGTGCGGGCTATCTGTGCGAGGGTCTTGATATGCTTTCCGATCTGTGTTTTCGGAACGAGGAGAAGGAGAACGATGTATACCAGCGCTCCATCAACAGATTCAAAATCGATTCCCCGATGCGATATTCCTATCGCACCGACGATTTCTTCGGTGCACGAAATGGTGCCGTGCGGAATGGCAACTCCTCCACCAACACCGGTTGAAATGGACTTTTCCCGCTGCATGACAACCTCGATAATCTCGTCACGGTCACGGAGGCTGATTTCATGCTCTGCAATGAGAAGATCAACGAGCTCTTCGATAGCTTCATACTTGTCTTCGGCTTCCAGATCGATCTTGATTTCGTTGTCATCGATGATTTCATGCAGTTTCAACGACGTTTCACCCCCTTCTTGTCCTTTATCCGCCTGAGACGAAAGCTGTCTTCACGTTCCCGTTCTTCGAGGGTATTCGCTATCGACCGAATTTCATGCTGTAGTCCCGGAATGAGCGATAGTTCCAGAGCGTTGATTCGCCGTGTCGTTTTCTGTATTTCCCGACCGAGTCTCTTCAACGCCGTCTCAAGGGGGGCGAATTCGAAGATTAAACTGAGAATTTTCTCGAACCGATCACGCGTTTCGAATATCCGCAGGCTTGTGCTCAACGAATGAGGCTCACGAACGTCCGGGCCAAGCCCCTCAACCGATTCGATCCGGGGAATGTCAACACCCCATTTCCTCTCGCTCGTTATCTCCACGCCAACCCCATGCTCACGCTGCAGCAGGGCGGACTTCAAACCATCCCATCCGTCAATCGACCGCGCCGTGTTTAAACAGTGAAACGCCTGCACCATTTCACGGTGGAGCAATTCGTGTTTCTCCATGAGCGGCTTGATGAGCTCCATGAACTTGGAAAGCAGTACTTCACGCTTCTGTTTTAACAGACCGACCCCATCGTGTGCAAGCCCAAGCTGCGATTTACGGTTGAGGAGATTCATCCGTGTCGGGCTTGTTCTTTCCATACCCAAACCTTATGTGAATAAGCGGTTAGCTGGGGACGGCGCATCGTCCGGAAAATCACCGATGCACCCGATTGATCGCTCTGCTTCCGGAAAGAATAGCATAACATAACCAATTTTTCGGGTAAATGTTATCCATATTATTACCCTGAGCAGTTCGCATCAGTAAAACGGTGACTTTACCCCATCCTCCATGATTTCCGAGAAATATCGGCTGATCAGGTCTTTAGTGATGCGGTTCAGTTCTTCCCGGGGAAAGATCTTCAAGAGTTCCCACCCGAGGTTCAGCGTATCCTCGATATTTCTGGGCTGCATACCCTGTCCGATGAGTTCATGTTCAAAACGGTGTGCAAACATGAGATACTTCCTGTCCAGGTCTGTCAGCGATTCTTCGCCCATGATGGCCACGAGACGGCGAATATCGATGCTCTCGGAATAGCAGGCATACAGCTGATTGGAAAGTTCCGCGTGGTCCTCACGGGTTTTGCCCTCGCCGATGCCGTTGTTCATCAAGCGTGAGAGGCTCGGCAGAACATCGATCGGCGGAAAGATACCCTGGCGATGCAGGGTACGAGAGAGCACGATCTGTCCCTCGGTAATGTAGCCGGTCAGGTCTGCTATCGGGTGGGTGATATCATCATCGGGCATGGTCAGAATCGGCAGGAGCGTGACGCTGCCCGTACGGCCGCGGAGACTACCGGCGCGCTCATAAAGTGCTGCCAGGTCACTGTACATATAGCCCGGATACCCGCGCCGGCCCGGTATTTCCTCACGGGCGGAAGCCACCTCGCGCAGCGCCTCGCAGTAATTCGTCATATCGGTCATGACCACGAGAACATGCATGTTCTTCTCGAAGGCAAAAAATTCCGCGGTTGTCAGGGCGCATCGCGGGGTTAGTATCCGCTCGATGGTGGGATCGTCAGCAAGGTTCATGAACGAAATCACCTTGTTCTTGACCCCGGTTTTTTCAAACCGATCGGCAAAGAACGCCGCCTCACGCCGGGTGATCCCCATCGCGGCGAAAATTACCACAAACTTCTCACCTTCATCGAGAACCCGGGTACCCTCAAGAACCTGCGCGGCTATCTGATTCGCCGGGAGTCCCGCACCGCCGAACAGGGGAAGTTTCTGCCCGCGAACAAGCGTATTAAAACCATCGATGGCCGATATCCCCGTCATGATGAAGTCTTCGGGCCGTGCTCGTGCTGAAGGATTGATAGGGGCGCCGTTGAGCGAACGCCGCTCCTCTACGGCTACTTCGCCAAGATTATCGATCGGACGGGCGGCACCGTCAAAAATCCTGCCGATCATTTCCGACGAGACACCGATTCTGGCAATATTCTCCAGGAAACGAACGCTGGTCTGTTTGATATCCATACCCACGGTTTTTTCCAGAACCTGGATCAACAAATGGTCGTTCGAGATTTCAAGTACCTGCCCGTTCCTGACTTCCCCGGTCGGAAGCGTAATTTCGACCATCGCACCGAACGGAAGATCGTGAACATTCTCCAGAATAAGCAGGGGCCCGGAGATTGAAGTGATCGAACGGTATTCCTTGGTGGTAAGATTCATTGACGATCCTTACAGGTTGTGAGTTGAACGTAACCGACCCAAGCAGTACACCTCATGTTGGCGGCCAGTTTTCCCCATCTCCGGAGATGTCCGAAATGTCTTCACTTGTCAGTGACCGGTACATCATCAGGTGAGAGATACTGGTTCATGTTTTCGTAAAACGCCTCCAGATTCTCCCCGAACTCCGAATCGGTATAATTCCGGAGGTTTCCCAGTTCCTCGCGGAGTGGCATTTCGAGAATATCATCGAAACTTGCGCCGCTCTCAAGCGCCGAGCGTATCTTGTCATAAAAGCGGATATGCGCCTCGATCAATCCGAGCTGCTTCTCAGGAGAACAGAAGGAATCATCCTTGCTGAACGCATTCTGCTGAAGGAAATTATCCCGGAGAAGCTTCCCCAGTTCCAATGTAGCGCGGTCATTATCCTGGAGCGCATCGGGCCCAATTAGTTGGACAACCTCCTGGAGTTCGGCATCACGTTGAAGGATTTTCAGTGCTTGTGCCCGTGAGCTCGACCACGTCTCGCCGACTTTGCGCTTGAACCACCCGGCGAGCCGCTCTTCGAACAGGCTGTATGACCGGTTCCAGTTTATCGCAGGGTAATGACGGCGGTGGGCAAGCGAGCTGTCCAGGGCCCAGAGCGATCCCACCACCCTGATCGACGCCTGGGTGACCGGCTCGGAGAAGTCTCCGCCGGGAGGCGATACCGCTCCCACGATGGTGACGCTCCCCGTCCGCTCATCAGTGCCGCCGGTTACCGCAAGACCGGCACGCTCGTAGAAGCTGGATATCCTCGTGGAGAGATAGGTGGGATATCCCTCCTCGCCCGGCATTTCCTCGAGTCGCGACGATATTTCCCGCATGGCTTCGGCCCAGCGGGATGTCGAATCAGCGAGGAGCAGGGTATGGTATCCCATGTCACGGTAGTACTCGGCGAGGGTTACCCCGGTGTAGACACTGGCCTCGCGCGCAGCCACCGGCATGTTCGAGGTGTTGACCACCAGGATGGTCCTTTCGATGAGGGGACGATTCGTCCGGGGATCTTCAAGTTCGGGAAATTCCTGGAGGATGTCGGTCATCTCGTTACCACGCTCGCCGCAACCAATATAGACCACGATGTCGACTTGCGAGTGCTTGGCAAGCATCTGTTCCACGACGGTTTTTCCTGTGCCGAATCCCCCGGGCAGGATGGCACTCCCCCCGAGGGCGAGCGGAAAGAGGGTATCGAAAATACGCTGCCCGGTAATGAGGGGCGTTTCGGGATCGAGTTTCCGCTTGACCGGACGCTCCTCCTTGACCGGCCAGGTCTGGCTCAAGCGAAGCTCGGTACCGTCCGACAGACGCCCGACCACATCGGTAACCGTAAAAGATCCCCGTTCGATCGTCTCGAGGGTTCCGCGGACACCATGCGGCACCATGATCCGGTGAATGATCGTTTCCGTTTCGGGCACCTCACCGATCACATCCCCCGGTTCGAGTACCCTGCCCGGCACAACCGTCGGAGTAAATTCCCATGTTTTCTCGCCGTCGAGTGCCGGAGCCTGTATTCCCCGGTCGATGAATATACCGCTCTTCTCCTCGAGAACTGAGAGCGGCCGCTGGATACCGTCATACACGGTCCCCAAGAGTCCCGGACCGAGGGTGACTGAGAGCGGTGCCCCCCGGCTGACAACCGGTTCTCCGAGCATCAGACCCGCGGTATCCTCGTACACCTGGATAAAGGCCCTGCTCTCTTCGAGGCTGATCACCTCGCCAACGAGGCGGAGGTCGCCGACCTCGACTAAATCGTACATCCTGACTCCCGGAACATCCTCCGCAACAATGGTGGGCCCGGAAACTCTTACTATGGAACCGTGTCCGTCATTCATTGTTCGATTTTTCACACCCCATGCTGAATGGATTTGTCATCCTCTGCCACAACAATTGTAATAAGTATATTTATTCGATTGATCTCTATGGTATATACAATAGTTTCAACAATATATCCAAACTTTTATTCTCCGTCAAACTTGATGCGATATCCGACAGCCCGACGGATGATGTTTTCAAACATCCCGCCAGGCTCGTGAACGTACTCCCACTGGGTAATGACCGGTATAGCCACCACGAGGGGGATGGAACTCTTGTCAATCCGCTTCTGAAGTTTCGCCGGATAATCACGTGCAAACGCTTCATCGATCAGGATAAGACCGGTCTGTTCATTATCCATCTCTTCAGTAAGAACACCCTGGGCATCGACTGCGCTCACGACTTCCCTGACCTTAATACCGGCAAGGCTGAACCCGGTACCCTCCCCCTTCGGCACTATGGCGATGACCCTATACATAGATCAGCCCTTTTCTCATCTGACCCGCTCCCATTCTAAAGGCAATACCGTTGATGATCGTGCGAAGGTTTGTCATCTCCACAAACTGCCCCCACACATACCCGACAAAAACGCCGATACCGAACGGATGATACCGGCGAAACGACTGGGTTTTCCTGATAAACACCTCTTCGAAAAACCGTTCCATTTCGTGCAGAAATCCCGTTTCGGCAAAATAGATGATGCCTTTTTCAACCGCCGGATGGAAGGGCGTCTCCTCGATCATCTCCAGGGCTTCATCCACCGAGGCTGATCGCGCCATGTCTTCGAGAAACCGGACATGTATCGTTCCGCCGACAATAAAGTGGCACCCGCTTTCATTCGTGTCAGCCGAACCATTCCAGACCATTTTCAATGCTGCGACAATGTTCTTCATGTCTATCTCGCAGCGGTATATTTCCCTCAGTACCCATTCGTCGGTGTTTTTATGGTCGAGATGGCGCAGTCGATGATCGTAGACGTCCTGTTCCAGGCAATTAAGAACTGACACGAGGGGTGTTTTTTCTTCGGTTGCAGTCAGGATACCACTTAGTGCCTCCCCGCCCAGCGGGTAACGTTTTACCGCGAAATGAACGAACTCGGTGAGATCGCGGGCATCATACATGGCCGCATAATCATCGTCGTTGAGCGAGCCGAAGGACATAATCATGGGTCGAACGTTCTGAAACGGAAGACCACGCGCATAGGCGAGTATAACCGCCCGCAGGTTCATGATATCGAACGAGTTCAGCGCTGTCTCGAACAACTGCCGCGCTCGACCCTGTGCCATAGCGAGGATGTTCGAGACGCTCCGGGCAAAATGATCGGAGACTCCCTGCTCAAGCCCCCTTCGTTCCGACTGCCCCACGAGCGCACTATCGATATCGCCGGCATATCGCGAATTATTGAGCAGGTAGGTAGTCAGAGCATCAAGGTTGTCGCTGGCTATCAGGTCTTCGTAGACGTCACGGGTAAAAAGCCGGCTGTGATACCCCCGGATGCGGACATTCAGATATTCAATGTAGGGCACCGGGATCATGACGAGGTCTCCTCGCGCGCAAATAAAATTTTCGTAAGCCCGGCGTTACCACCGGCTTTCAGTCGCCCGAGACGATGTAAAAGCGTGTTTCGGAGAACCGTTCTGCCATCCGGCCAGTAAAACTCGACACCACCATGCACCCCGGGGTCTTCCTCTAAATTAAGGAGCCGTTTCGAACGTTCGATCAAGGAGCCGATAAGCTCCGCATCTCCGGAAGCAGCCCGGACGATCGATCCATCGGGTACGACATCGAGACATTCAAAAAACAGGTTCTCGAGAATTTTTCCATATCCATCCGACTGCTCTACTTTCAGCAGCAGTTCCTCCACCTCCCGCCAGATTGCGGTAATCGCCTGTGATTTAACCTCGTAGGTGCGGACACTATGCTGAAAACGGCGCATGTTACTATACCGCTCACGGAGTTGGCCGGTCTGGTTTCGTATTTTCAGGCGCACGTTCTCCCTGAGGTTTTCCGCTTCTCTGGCCGCATTTTCCCTGATCGTTTCGGCAGTACGGGAAGATTCTTCCCGTATGTCCCCGATCTCATGTGCCGCCCTCTCCCGAATGAACTTCAGGATACCATGTGCGTCCGGTTTTGCCATTCAGCACTAGTTCCGAAATTAAAGGATGATGATCATCGCTGCCACGACAAATCCCAGAATAACCATGGTTTCCGGTATCGCGATGCAAACGATGACTGTGCCGGTTGTCTCCGGTTTTTCAACGATACTTCCCATGCCAGCGGCACCGATTCTCGACTGCGCAATGCTTGTCGCAAGCGCACACAAACCCACGGCCAACGCCGCTGCAATATACCGTACGCTGACCGCGAGCTCGCTCTTGCCCTCCGTATCACCGGTAACTTCGGCGCCGGCAAAACATGGAACGACCAACGCGAATACGATAAAAAACACAACCATAAATAAAACGCTGAATCGTGTCAAGTGAGATCCTCCCCTGTTTGTTGAAATGGTTGAAACGGCCTTCCGGAAGCCACGAAAAACTTGCTGAAAAATTCTACGTAATGTAGCCTGAGCGAATGTATCGTGGGAGAAAATATTCCCATGATGAAATTCACCAGGTGGATACAAAAAGCAAGGAGAACTCCGGCGATGATGTGAGGCGATTCCTTGGCGAGGCGGTTTGCTACAACCGCCAGGATGACACTGGCCAAACCAATCGCCATGATTCGGCTGTAGGACAGGATATTGCCGAAAATGCTGAAGAGCTCCAGAATACCGATAAAACCTTCGGTAGCCAAAACGACCAGGAAGCCTGTCCCAAGAAGTATATACGCCACGTGCCTGACAACAATCGGAAAACCGAGAAAGAGCTGGCTGAAAAAACCTACCATTCCCAGGATAAACGTAACCTTGGCAAGACTTTCAATGACTCCCCTCCGGTGTTTCATAATAAAACTCACGTATCCCTTGAGGACAAAACCCAGGATGATATGGATGACACCGACACCGAGCGCCAGTATCAGCAGCATTTCAATGGCTTCCGCACGGTGCAGCCAGGGCATGGCCGGCCTGAGGCCGAACCGGCCCCCGAAGTCGCCGAGGAATTCTCCGAAGAGCAGCC
>CAYWBT010000038.1:0-19663 GCA_964456585.1 uncultured bacterium | reverse complement strand
TTCAGGCGGCTCAGAATGTCGGTATGGCGAAATCGAAATGATTGCTCCCGTACAACGGACGGTTGGTGTTCTCTTCGTTGTGTTGTTATGCGCACTTGTGCCGGCCACCGCATGGCCAGAGGACATCTTCACGATTGCCCGACTCAAGTACGGCGGGGGAGGAGATTGGTATTCCAATCCGTCCTCCCTCCCGAATCTCATGCGTTTTCTCGGGGAGGGAACCGGTATCCCGGTCTCCGTCGAGGAAACGGAGGTTACCCTGACAAGCGAGGAACTTTTCTCAAGCCCTGTCGTCTATATGAATGGACATGGGAACGTTGTTTTCACCCCGGGTGAAACCGCCCGGTTCCGCAGGTACCTGACCAGCGGCGGATTTCTTTTCGCCGATGATAATTACGGTATGGATGAGAGTTTCAGGCGGGAGATGAAAAAAGTCTTTCCGGACAAGGAACTGGTGCTCCTGCCGAAAAATCACCCGATCTTCAGTATCCTCTACCCGTTTCCGGGCGGGTTGCCGAAAATTCACGAGCACGACGGTGCTCCAGCCCAGGCCTATGGGATATTCCACGAAGGCCGCATGGTGGTTTTTTATTCCTACCAGACGGACCTGGGAGATGGCTGGGAAGACCCGTCGGTGCACAATGATCCTGAGCATCTCAGGCAGGCATCTCTCAGGATGGGGAGCAATGTCATTGTCTGGGCGCTCACCCGGTAATCCATCCCCCAGATTGTTGCCTATGAACAGTTCGACATATGACAGGATACTCTCCCGATTCACCCGTGTTTTGCGACGGTATTATCTGCTCGGCATTCTTACCGCGTTCGGGTATGCGAGTGCACTCCTGCTCGGCCTCATGGGAGTATCGGCCCTCTTCGAAGCGGTGTCGTACCTGAAGCCGCCGGTGAAATGCATCCTGTTTTATACCTCGCTTATTATTCCCGCGGTCGCCTTTGTCAGTCTTGCCCTCGCAGCCTTTGTACGACGCCCCGGACACATCGAAATTGCCCGGCTAATCGAGCGGTGCTATCCGCAGCTCGGTGACCGGCTCATCAGCGCCGTACAGCTCGGCCGCCTCGATGAAGAATCACTCGCCGGGCAGTCTTCCGAGCTTGTCGAGGCACTCTTTGAGCGCGTTGATGGGGAAACCGCCGGTCTCGTTCTTGAACGGTCGGTGCCCTCTGACCGGGCGGTGGCATCGATGAAGACAGCGCTCGGTACGCTCGCGGTGCTCCTGCTGCTCGCGGCGGTGGTACCCGGATCGCTCCTCGGCGGATTGTACCGTCTGAGCGATTATTCCCGAACCTACCTTGCACCCGATACAGCCCGGATTTATACCCTCCAGGGTATGAGCTCAATCATTCGGGGAAGCAATTTCAATTCCTCGGGATTCTATTCCGGCGATACCGCTGAAGAACTCAGCATTTATTACCGGTGGATCACTGACGACACCTGGAACGTTAAACCGGTCGCCCTCGATGGAAAAAACGGCGCCTTCACCTTCACCCTGGAGAATCCACGGGTATCGTTTCACTACTATCTTGAAACGAAGAGGGCGGTAACCCCCTCTTACCTCATCGACGTTATCGAGCGCCCTGATGTGGAAGCCCTCGAAATCTCATTGGCGTACCCCGCCTATACAGGCCTTGGCAGTGAAACCCGCAGCGACAGCGATGGCAATATCCGTGCGCTCAGGGGCACGGTTGTTTCGCTCGGGGTACGGGCGAACAAGATGCTCAGTGAGATGGCGCTCGTCTGGGGTGATTCCACCACGACCTCGTGCCGGGTAAACGGCGAGAACGGCACCGCATCGTTCACCGTTACCGGGAGCATGGATTACCGTTTCAGCCTGATCGACACGCTCGGCATCGAAAATATCAATCCCATCACCTACCGGGTCACCAGCCTCGACGACGAGGTTCCGCTTGTCACGATTGTGCAACCACCGTCCGACATCACGCTTCCCGGGTCGATGAAATATCCCCTCGTCTATCGTGCCGGTGACGATTACGGGCTCTCTTCGATCGTGCTGAAATTCAAGCTGCCGTTCGAGGAGGAGCACCGTGCCATTACCCTGGAAGAAGGCACGCTGGGAAACGAGGTTGAGGGCCAGTATGTCTGGAACCTGTCGGGAATGAATCTTATGGCCGACGACACCGTTTCGTACCAGCTTATTGCGTACGATAACGACATAATCGGCGGGCCGAACAGGGGTGTTTCGGAAGAGCGTTTCGTTCGTCTTCCCTCCATGACCGAAATATTCAACGAAGTCATGAATGAGCAGGAAAAAAGTATCGAGAAACTCCGGAACATCACCGAGCGTTCACGGCAGCAGGAGCGGACTATTGACGATATCAGCCGGTCGGTGAAACGAGGCGATGAAATCGAGTGGTCCGAAAAAAATACCATCAAAGAATCTGAAGAGCACATGAAGAAGATGCAGGAGGAGGTCAAGGAGCTATCCGAGTCGCTGGCTGAGATGGTTGAAAAGCTTTCCAGTGAGCATGTTGTGACGCTGGAAACGCTGGACAAACTCGAAACAATTTCACAGATCATGGGTGAACTCGCAGAAGGCGAGATGAAGGAAGCGTTGAAGCAGCTCATAACCGCTCGTGCAGGGCAGGACCCCCGCGAGCTTAAGAAGGTGCTCGACCAGTATAAGGTAACGGCGGAAGGAATTCAGAAGAAGCTCGACCGTATTATCAACCTTCTCGAGCAGGTGAAGACTATCCAGCGGTTCGAGGTGGCGAAGGGGCTCCTCGAAGATATGGCAGGCGCACAGGCGGAAATGACGCAAAAATATAGCCAAAATACCGATGATCCGGCACTTCCCCGCGAAGAAGAAATTCTTGCCGGGGAGATGGGGAAACTCGAGGGTGAACTGAAAGACGTTGCCGCCGAACTTAAGGAGAAATTCAAGCTTAACACCATGAATCTTGATGCTACCCTGGCTTCGAGCACGATTGCGGAATTTAAACACCAAGCTTCACAGCACATGGCTGAAGGTTCCGGTGAACAGGCCATGAGCAGCCTTGACTCATCGAGCGCGCAACTCTCCGAACTCCTGCTGGCGATGGATGCAATGGAAGCAACGATGCAGGCGGCAAACACCGGGGAAATGCAGCGGAGGCTCTTCAAGGCGCTGAGTCAGCTGCTCGTTGTTTCCGAAAAACAGGAGCGATTTCTCGGCACGCTCACGACGCTGAAAGACGAAGACCTCGCCCGCGGGCAGCTCGAACTTGTCGATGCCCTGTCGAAGGCGGAACGGTCGCTTGCAAGCCTGGGTGAGGTACTGATCGAGTTGTCCGGCATTGTCGACCAGATCATGACCTCCACCCGGATGACCATGGAGGCCGCGGTCGGTGGATTCACCACGGGTGATGGGAGGGATGGTGAGAAAAACGCCCGTGTCGCCCTCAAGATGCTCAATAGCAACATTCACTTTCTTACCCTGCTCGTCCAGCAAAATGCCGGTATGCAGGGCGGTGCAGCGGGAATGCCCGGCGACCTCATGCAGCAGCTCCAGTCGATCGCCAATGGCCAGCTTTCCGTTCAGCAGCAGCTCGGCGACGGAGCGATGGAGCGGCTGGCGGCGGAACAGCAGAAGCTTGCGGAGATGCTCGCCGATCTTAACCAGCAGATTTTACAGGATAAGCGGCTCCGTGAAATGCTCGAAAAGCTCGCAGGCGATATGGACGAAACCGCGACGGATATGCGCAGGAACGAAAAGCGCGAACTCATCGAGCACAGGCAGCTCGACATGTACCGTCGCCTGCTCGATGCTAAGCGCTCACGACGTGAAAAGGATGAGACCGAGGAGCGGAAGAGCTGGACAGCCAAACGGAATGTTTCACGGGGTGCGGAGGAACTTTCCGCCGATCTCGGCGAGAAAGAGCGTGAACTGAACGAACTGACCAGAGAAGCCCTTGAGGATGATTTCGATCCCGAATACCGGTCATTAATACGACGGTACTTTGAATCGCTCATGCTCGATGCCCGGGGGTTGATTCGATGAGAATTGTCGCAACCATGCTGCTCTCAATCATTCTGTGCGGGGTAACCCAGGTCTATCCTGCGATAAAACTGAATCCACTCTATGTGAAGGCGCAGGAGTACGAGAACCAGGGCGAACTCGACAAGGCGCGGGAAATCTATGAACAGCTCTACGAGGCCGAACGGACTGATATATATTTCTACAAGCTCATCAACCTGTACGAGCGTACCGGCGATTTTACCTCTATAGAGACCCTTGCCGGAAAGCGCTTGGTTGACCGGCCGGGTAATACCGAGGCGATGCGGTTTCTCGCTCGTTCATACTTCGGCCAGGGCAAACGTGAAAAAGCACGCGAAATCCTCTTCTCGATGGTGGAAAAAAACTGGAAAGATTCGAACATGGTACGCTTGGTCGCCAATGAACTCTTCTACCAGGAGGAGCACGACGAAGCGATACAAATATTCCTGACCGCCCGGGAAAAGCAGGGGGATCTCCAACTCTACGCGATCGAGATCGCCCGCATGTACACGTTTACCAGGCGTTTCATTCCTGCGATCGAGGAATACCTGAAAGTGCTCGATTCTATTGATGTCGTTTATGGCAATGTTGCGCTGCTCATCAACCAGGCGCTCACCGAGGATTATGGATTCGATGAGGTGTCACGCCCCCTGGCCGTGTACCTTGAACAGCATCCCGCAAGTCTCAACGCGGCGCGACTTCTCTCCGACGTACGGTATCGTGCGGGTGATTACCAGGGAGCGCAACGGGTGCTCATGGCTCCCGCGCGGACGGGACAGAACGGCTCCGTTTTTGTTTGGCGGTTGGCAGAACAGTTGAAGAACGACCGACATCATCGGGAAGCGCTCGCGGTGTATGAAGACTTCTACCGGTATTTTCCCCAGGCATCCAATCGCGTTCAGGCGCTCATGGAAGCGGCGACCCTCAAAACCGGTCTCGGCGAAACCGACAGCGCACGAAAAGACTATGAGATCCTGATCGAAGATTACAGCGGCACGATTCATGCCGAGCAGGCGACCCTCAGGCTGTTCCGGCTTATGGCAGAAGACACGAACTTCGATACATTCACGAAATCGCTCGAAACCCTTGCGACGACGACCACCTACCGGGAGGTGGCCCACGAGGCGTATTTCCTGCTTGGTGAAACGTTTATGCGGCACGATAAGTTGCAGGAGGCGCGTCGGGCGTTTACCAGTGCGAAACTTAAGGCGAAAAACAATGAAGAAATTCATCGGGTGAGTGTTACTGCCGCCCGGCTGAGTTTCTTTACCGGGGAATACGAACTGATGAATCGCGAGATCGAGGAATCGGTGAGGACACTGCCCGATGGTGAGGATATTAACGACCTGCTGGCATGGAAGGTACTCGCCATGCGCTGCGGATCAACGGGGGAGGCTGACCGGCTGCGCCTGTTCGCACGCGGGCAGTTCGATCTGTATCGAGGCGACAACGCAGCGGCGATCGAGGCATTCCTGTCCGCTGCCCAGGACACCACCTCGATTGTGACAGCACATGCTGCGAATACCCTGGGAAAACTGTACCGTGAAGAGGGTGATTTCAACCGCGCCATGGACTGGTACCTTCTTGCCGCGAAAGCTTCACCTGATACAACGCTCCGTGTCGGGGCGCTTATCGAGGCCGCGGATATCGCCGAGTCAGAACTCCATAGCGATCAGCAGGCAAAAGGATTATATTTCGATGCGATGACAGCCTATCCCGGCAGTGTTTACGAGAGCGAGTTGCGGGATAAACTCAGAAGACTGGTGGAATAATGAGACCTACCCTCAGAAAAGCTTCGGTGTGCTGCGCTCTTCTCTTCCTCGCGGGTACTTCCCGGGCAGATAAGATGCTGATACCGATGGACTACGGGCAGACCGATCACCTCAAGGCGTACGGTGTCGCCTACCATGCGCTGGCTGAAAACATCGCTGTCGAATGGCTCCTGAACTACCGGGGCGGTTCCTTTCTCCTCGATGAGGAAGGATCCCTGCAGGAGTACGCCCTCGTCCGCGGCGTTACCTTCGAAATCCTCAATGAGGCGGCGGCCTACCGGATCTATGAGACGATCGAAAATGCCAATATGTCCCGCGAGTTCCTCGAAAAGTGCCCCAAGATGGCCGTGTATACGCCGCCCAATAAACAGCCGTGGGATGATGCGGTCACCCTTGCCCTGAACTATGCCGAGATACCCTACGACACCCTCTGGGATGCCGAGGTGTTGGCAGGCCAGCTGGTTGACTACGACTGGCTGCATCTCCATCACGAGGATTTCACCGGGCAGTACGGCAAATTCTACCGGGTATACCGTAACTATGACTGGTATCGTCTCCAGAAGGTCGAATTCGAGGCAATGGCACACCGCCATGGCTTTTCGAAGGTCTCCGATGAAAAAAAGGCAGTTGCCGAAAAGATTCGTACGTACGTGATGAACGGGGGCTTTCTTTTTGCGATGTGCTCCGCGACCGATACGATTGACATTGCACTCGCAGCCGATGGCGTCGATATTGTTGTGACGGAATTCGATGGCGACCCGGCGGAACCGGATTATCAACAGAAACTTGATTTCTCACGGACATTTGCTTTTGAGCAGTTCACTCTCCAACCTGATCCTCTGCTCTACGAGTTTTCGGACATCGATGTGACTCCCGAAGCTTCCAACGACATCAAGAGTACCGCGGAGAGTGACGTTGATTACTTCGAGCTTTTTGAGTTCAGCGCGAAGTACGATCCGGTGCCAACGATGTTGACTCAGAACCATGAAAATCCCATAGAAGGGTTCATGGGACAGACAACCGAATACCGGCAGGACCTCGTCAAGAAAAGCGTGGTCGTCATGGGGGAGAACAAGGCGCGCGGTACCGTCAAGTACCTTCACGGCAACCTGGGGAACGGCACCTTTACGTTCCTCGGCGGCCACGATCCCGAGGATTATCGTCACCTGGTCGGCGATCCGCCGACGCAGCTATTTCTTCACAAAAATTCCCCGGGATACCGTTTGATATTGAATAACATTCTGTTTCCGGGTGCCAGGAAGAAGGAATTGAAAACCTAGACGCGCCAAAGGTGTGCGGAATCGGGAAGAGTGTTCTTCACCTGGTGAATATGTGGTAAACAACATTTAAAAATTTCAGCAAAAGGAATGGTTAATGCCGGATAAACCCAGCAAATCGGACATCGAACTCCTGGAAAAGCTCGCTTCCTCACGGATGAGTATCAAGAACGAACTTGCGAAGGTCATCGTGGGACAGGACGCTGTCATCGACAACCTCATCATCACGCTCCTCTGCCGCGGACACTGCCTGCTCATCGGAGTGCCCGGCCTGGCGAAGACGCTCATGATTTCGTCGCTCTCGAAGGCGCTTGATCTCTCGTTCTCACGCATCCAGTTCACCCCCGACCTTATGCCGTCCGATATCGTCGGAACCGAGGTGATGGAGGAGAATCCCGAAACGGGTCAGCGGCTGTTCAGGTTCGTACCGGGACCCGTGTTCGCTAATATTATTCTTGCCGACGAGATCAATCGGACGCCTCCCAAAACCCAGTCGGCACTCCTCGAAGCCATGCAGGAGCACGCGGTCACCGTCCAGGGGAAAACAATGAGCCTCGATGAGCCGTTCTTTGTGCTCGCCACCCAGAATCCCATCGAGCATGAGGGAACCTACCCGCTTCCCGAGGCGCAGCTCGACCGGTTCATGTTCAACCTGTGGATCGGCTATCCTTCGCACGAGGAAGAAGTTCAGATCGTGCAGCGAACGACCGGCTCGATGGAAGCGTCACCGGAGCAGGTGCTCGATACCGCCGAGATAGCCGATCTTCAGAACCTCGTCCGGAAAATACCCGCGGCGGAAGACGTGGTCACCTATGCGGTCGATCTCGTCCGGAGGACGCGGCCCGATGACGAGCGTACCCATGATTATATCAAGAAGTGGGTCAAGTGGGGTGCGGGCCCCCGCGCATCGCAGTATCTGATTCTGGGTGCAAAAGCCCGGGCTTCACTCGAAGGCAGGTTCGTACCATCGAAAGAGGACGTCCGTTCGATTGCGATGCTCGTACTGAGGCATCGGCTTGTGACAACCTTTACTGCGGATGCCGAGGGTATATCGGCTTCTGATATTGTTGAGAAACTGATCGGAGAGGATGGTCGATGAAACCGCTCTATCAGGAGTATCTCTCGCCCGAGACAGTCAGCCGGATTTCCCGGCTCGATCTCATTGCGAAGTACGTGGTGGAGGGATACATCACCGGTCTTCACAAGAGCCCCTACCACGGTTTTTCGACCGAGTTCGCCGAACACCGTCAGTACATGGCGGGGGACTCCCTGCGGTACCTCGATTGGAAGGTCTTCAGCCGAACCGACCGCATGTATGTGAAACGGTTCGAGGAGGAAACCAACCTCAAGTGCCACATCATCCTCGATACGAGCGGTTCGATGGGCTTCAAGAGCCGCGGTTCGGTGACCAAGCTCAGGTATGGCAAGATTCTCGCTGCGGCGCTCACCTACCTCATGGTGCGCCAGCGGGACAGTGTGGGGCTGGTGACATTCTCCGATTCCCTCCACTCCTATGTGTTGCCCCGGTCGGTGCAATCCCAGCTCAAGGAAATTCTCAAGGTGCTTTCTGCCGTTACGCCTTCCGGGACGACGGTGACCGGTGATGTGCTCCACACGCTTGCGGAACGGCTGAACGCACGGGGGCTGGTGATTCTCATCAGCGATTTGCTTGTCGATACCGAAGAACTGATCCGGGGGTTGAAGCATTTTCGCCACAACGGCCACGAAGTGCTTGTGTTTCACGTTCTCGACCCCATGGAGTTGGCTTTCGATTATAACGAAAAAACGCGTTTTATCGACCTGGAAACCCGTGAATCAATAACCACCGAGCCTTGGCACGTGCGGGGAGACTATCGCACACTCCTTGAAGAGCACTTGGCGATGGTCGAGGAGGCGGTCCATGAAATTCCGGTCGACTACGCCAGGCTGACAACCGACATCCCATTCGAGCTCGCGATCACCGACTATCTCGCAAAACGGAAAAGGCTCTACTAGATTCATGAATTTCCTCAATCCACTTGCCCTTTTCGGCCTTGCCGCCGCTGTGCTGCCCCTCGTTATCCACCTCATCTCGAAACGTCAGGCGAAAGAGGTGCCGTTCCCCAGCATCAAGCTGCTCAGGACCATGCAGACCGACCGTATCCGCCTGCTCAGGCTCAAGCAATTCCTCGTCCTTCTCCTCCGGACGCTTATTATCATGGTGATCGTGTTGGCGTTTGCCCGTCCCGCGCTCAGAAGCATGTTCAGGGAAAGTGCCCGCACCTCGATGGTCATTATTCTGGATACCTCGGCGAGCATGCTCTATGTTGACAACGGCGAGATGCTGTTCAAACGGGCGCTGAGAAAAACGGAGGAACTGTTCGATCTCCTGCGGAAAGACGATGCTGTGGCCGTCGTTGTGGGCGGGGACGTGCCGATGGTTCTTTCTCCCGGCTTGACCAGTGACAGAAATCAGGTGCTTCGAAAGCTGCAGGATGTTGAAAATTCATGGACGACCGGGAATCCTGCCGGAGCGTTTGATCAGGCGCTGAAACTCCTGCATGCCACCGGTACCCAGAACCGGGAAATCTACTATCTCACCGATGGTGCGGTGAACGCCTTCCCCGATTCGCTTGCCGCACCGGACAGGAATATTCGGTTCTATCCCGTTCTGCTCGGTCCGAAAGAACGTGAAGGTTCCGTACTCTCAACGCTCGAACTCGTTGACAAGGTGGTTGCCCCGGGAAGAAAAATAACCTTTCGGGTTGAAGGTTTCTCCGGTGACGAGGGTAGGGAAACGGATGTGGAGTTCTTTGTCAACGGAGAGAGAAAGGGTAAAAACATTGTGGGAAATCAGCCGGGAAACAGTCTGGGAACCACATTTACCTACACGCCGGAATTTCCCGGCTGGTACTCGATACATGCCGCGGTGGGCGATGGTTACTTCGAACCGGGTGAGCAGCGCCGTGTGGCGGTGAAAATTCTCCGGGTTCTGCGGGTGCTCATTGCCGGGGAAACCAGCGAGGATACGTTTTTCCTCGAGAGAGCACTCAATCCGGTACCGGAAAATCCTGTTTTTGCGATCACCGCCCTGTCTGCATCGGCACTCACCGCTCGCGATATTTCGGATGCCGATGTTGTCTGCCTTTCCGGTGTTAACAATCTCTCGAAAGCGGTGTACCAGACGTTGTTGAATGCGGTGATAAAACAGGGAAAAGGACTGATTGTCTTTCCCGCAAATGACGTTGACCGGCTGCTCTACTCAGAGGGAATCTTCAGGGACTTGTTTCCTGCGACAGCAGTCAGTACGAAACCGAATGAAGGGCAAAAAGGGGGACAGGTTACGACCATAGACTGGTTCGATTTCTCCCATCCGGTGCTCCGGGACATCTCGGATTCCGGTGCATTCCATCACCCCGACGTCCGCTCATTCGTGAGACTCGAGCCTTCACCGGGTGTGCGGATTCTCGCACGTTTTCAGGATTCGTTCATGGCTGCTGGGGAGATTGACTGTGGAAAGGGCACGGTGATCGTGTTCGCCCTGAATGCCCGCTCGCGGGACAGCGATTTTCCGGTATCGGGGATTTTTGTGCCGTTCCTCATTCGCGCAGTACAGTATGCTGCCCGGGAGATCGATATGACAAGGGCGTATGAGACGGGCGAGCCTCTCAGGGAGCCGCTCGGCGAGGTTCCGGTCTATTCGCCGGTTACCCTGAAAGCGCAGGATGGCGCCGCTGTTCTGGTCGATGTCGAGCGGTCTCGAGGCGGTGTAAGGTTGAAGGATGAAGCAGCGGGTGCTCCCGGTTTTTTCTCGGTGTTTGTCGACGGTGAAGAGCGTCTGCGCTTCGGAGTGAACGTTCCCAAGGAAGAAATTGCTTTCAACCGGGCAGGTTTGGAGCGAATCCAGCAGATTTTTCTCGATCGACAGTGGCGGAGTATCGCTGATACCGACACTATCGCCGAGGTAGTCATGAACGACCGTCTCGGCAGAGAACTGCGCGGGATGCTCATCGTTTTTGCGCTCGTATTGATTGTTCTGGAAATGGTTGTTTCCCGGAAGTTGTAATACTTTATTTATTGTGACAATACCCTGTCATCGGTATCAAGGCAATCAAAGCTGATCTTTCGGTGGGACAGTATATAATATCTTGAACGTGTCTTGTGCATCAGTATATTTGGAGGGGAATAAGATGGCTGCTCCTGTCTATCTGGATAACGCCGCCGGCACCCGGCTGCTCGACGAGGTTTTTGAGGAGATGCTCCCGTTTTTCCGGGAAGAATTCGGGAATCCCTCCAGCATCCACACCCTGGGGACGAGGCCGCGTGCAGCGATCGAACAGGCCCGCGAACGGGTGGCGAACCTGATCGGTGCAAAACAGAAGGAAATCTATTTCACCTCCTGCGGAACCGAGTCGAATAACCAGGCAATAAAGGGTGCCGCATGGGCCGGTATGAAGCGGGGACGGCATATTGTCATTTCCGCGATCGATCATCAGTCGGTGCTGTATGCCGCACGGTCGCTCAAGCGGATTGGTTGGGAGGTTACGGCTGTCGGGGCCGATGAGAACGGATTCATCGATCCGGGCGAGGTGCGCGCAGCGGTGCGTGATGACACCGTGGTGGTTTCCGTGACGAACGCATCCAACGAAATCGGCACGATCGAACCGATCAAAGAGATTGCCGCACTGGTCAGGGAGACCGGGGTTCCCTTCCATACCGATGCGATCCAGACCGCAGGCGTAATCCCGGTTCGTGTCGACGAACTGGGAGTTGATATGCTCTCGCTCGCGGCGAACAGCTTCTACGGTCCCAAGGGTGCAGCGGCCCTCTATATTCGTGAGGGAGTCCGGGTGTTCTCGCTCCTTGACGGGGGTATACAGGAGCGGGGAAGACGTGCCGGAACAGAAAATGTCCCGGCGATTGTTGGTCTGGGTAAGGCCGCCGAACTTGCCCTGCGCGACATGGATTCGCGGATCGCAGTAACGACCAGGCTCCGCAACCGGCTCATGCAGGGGCTTGAAGCATCCATTCCCAAGCTGCGTATCAACGGCGACCGCGAGCGGCGTCTGCCCGGCAACATCCATGTCAGCATCGAAGCCGTCGAAGGCGAGTCCATGATTTTCAGCCTTGCCGGCAAGGACATTTTCGCCTCTTCGGGATCATCCTGTGCGGATAAGGCGCTGAAGAGTTCGCACGTTCTCAAGGCGATCGGATGCCCGCCGGCGCTCGCCAACGCGTCGGTGCTCTTTACCCTGGGATATGAAACAAGCGAGGCCGATGTTGACCGGGTCATCGAGGACTTTCCCCCGATCATCGAAAACCTCCGGGCCATGTCGCCGCTCTGGGAGGGATGATTCTTTCCGACTGATTTAAAAAAGGGCGGAGTGAACTGCTCCGCCTTTTTCATTACGATTTCATACGGATTTATGCACCGAACTTGGTTATTTTCTCCGCTGCGGCAAGAAGCTCGTTCATGAGGTACTTGCCTTCGAACCTCCCGAGACCGCCTTGGGTGGCCGCCGTTTCACCGAATGTCTCGACAGCGTCGCGACGGACATGTTTTCCCGACATGACGAGCGGCACCGGATGCCACGAATGCGCCCCGTAGACCGCTGGTGTCGAATGGTCTCCGGTGATTGCAAGAATATCGGGCTTGAGGTTAAGTATGCGGGGCAGCGCCCGGTCGACCTCCTCAATCGAGGCAACCTTGCGGTCGAAGTCGCCGTCCTCTCCTGCGGAGTCGGTGTGCTTGTAGTGGAAAAAGATAAAATCGTGATCGTTCCAGACTTTTTCAAGCACGTCGAGCTTTGTTGAAAAATCCTGAATGCCCTCGGTATAAACTTTCATGCCCGCGAACATCGACAGACCCCGGTACATCGGATAAAGCGCGACACACGCGGGATTGAGGCCGTAGAGTTCCTGGTAGGTGGGGATCGCCGGGTAATTACACCATCCGCGGGTAAGAATACCGTTTGCCGGATGCTCGTCATGCAGGATTTCGTAAACCTGCGTGAGCCACTTTTCGGCGATTTCCGCCATCTCCGACGATTCGCCATTATCCGCGACCACCGGTTTCAGGGGTGGCACTCCGAGCTTCTGGGGATCGGTATCGTGAAGGTTGCCTTTGAGCCCCTCTTTCCTGAAAACCGCGATGCCACGATGTTCCTTGACCGTTTCCACGAATATTTCTATGCCGGGAACCGATGCGGCACGCATTTTTTCCACGAGCTTCATGTTTGTTTCGGTCGGAAGCCTTCCGGCACGGCGGTCGGTGATGAGGCCGTTTGCATCGAGTGTGCAGAAATTAAACCGCATCGGCACATCGATTTTTTTAAGGTCGAATCCGATGCCTGCAGCTTCGAGGGATCCACGCCCGATGAGGTATTCCTTGGGATCATACCCGAAAATTCCCAGGTGACCCGGTCCGCTGCCCGGCGTTATGCCGCGGCCCACGGAATCCACAAGACCGGATGCCCCTTCTCGAGCAAGGGCATCGAGATTGGGCGTGTGTGCTGCTTCGAGTTCGGTCAATTTCTGTGGTCCCGCCAGACCGCCCAGGCCGTCCATGATGAAGAGGAGTATGGTGCTATCCGAGGAAACTTTCAGATTTGAAAGCAGGGTTATATTATCCATTGGCGCCTCATAACTGGTTCAATATAAAGGTGACAGAAAACATACCAAGGGCAAACCGAAACGCCGGATGCTATTCCGGTTCAGATTCGATACGACGTCTGCGCGGTGTCATACCGGGTGCGCCGTTTATCTCGCTGAAATTGAGTGATGGCAGGTTTGGTTTCAGCGCGCGAATAAGATTGATAAAAATATCGGCGTTTTCACGATGATGTGCTTCCTCCATGTATGACGTCCGCTGCCGGAACCGGTCTTCCATGGTGTGAATATAACTCTCATAATTTATGACAAACTCGGGATCGTACATCTGGCTGTACTTCGGGATGATTTTGTCGATGGATTCATCCTTCGGGACACTCGAACCGCCAAGCGGTATACTCGCGCCCGGGAGAAGATCCCAGGATGTCCACTCGATTTCTTCCATGAGCACGGCGGTATGAAGCCGGTGGCTCGTTGAAAGGGGAATGGGAACCAATGTTTCCCTGCCCGCGTCGTCAAAACCCCCGCCCCAGAATCCGCCGGAATTGAAGGCGTATACCTTTGAGCCTTCTTCGATGAGCGTCTTGAAAGCTTCGCAGTCACGCCAGAGTTCATAGACCCGGAAAGGATTCGCGAACGGCTCGAATACCAACTTCGTCATTTCTGACCGCGGTACATTCTCAGCCGCGGTACGTTTTGTCATGAGTGTGGCTCCCATCGCAAGGCCAAGAAAGAGATCGTCAAATCTGACGATAGGCGGAAGCGTTGAATCCTTCATGAGCCAGCAGATGGCATCGGGAAATCCGGTCGAGTCGGAATAGTACTTCAAAAGATCGCGGTCGAGCATGGCGCGGCTGTTCGGATTTTTGAGGTCCTGACCGATCGGCAGACGTTTCCCTTCATGCAAGAACACGGCACAATTCTGGGCGGAAATGCAGTACTTCCATTCCTCGTGATTGAGCCCCCGCTGGTCCATTTTGTCGAAGAGGGTGGGTTCAAGCACGTAACAGACTTTGTCTTTCGGAAACACCACGAACGCATCATCATGGTGGACCGTCGTTTTTACCCCCTTTGGGAGGGTGTTATCGTTGGTCAGGCTGTTGGTATGGGATGATTTTCCGCTTCCCGAGAGTCCAAAAAACGCAATCTTTTTCTCGTGCAGCTCGGGAGAGGATGTCTCGGAGAAATCAACCGTCTTGATGCCGCCATGACACGCCACGCCGCCGAGCCGCATCGCGGAAGTCCATCCCAGGGTCAGCGTTCCCTTTTTCCGCTCGCCGATATAACGCATACCCATGTTAAATATGATGTTATGGTATGGATCGACGATCACCATGCCATCCCGGAAAAATTCCTCGAATTCCTTGTTCGGATGCTTGTTCCGGCTGTTCCAGACAGGATCGGCGACAATGAAAATATCCTGGACATCAAGCAGTTTGCTCTTTTTGTATCGTTCAACGTTCTCGCCCTCGTAGGGAGTGAAGTTGATGAGCCACTGGAACACATTCGCACTGTCCTCTTCGCATGTCAGGTAATTTGACCTGATCATGAAATCAGGATGGGTACCCACCACGGAACTCGCCCGTATAATGGTGCTCCGGCGTTGCATATCGAAAATGGCATCGCGGGCAATTTCTTGTATGTCACGTTTTGGGAGGGTTAATTTCTCGGTGATTGTAACCGGCGCAAGGTTATAAAAAACGCGCGCCTTCGCTTTTCTTCCCACGATAGCGCCATGATTGTCAACGAATACCCGCGCATCCGGGCGGAGATTGAGCCGTTTGATGACACCTTCATACATGGGAAGATCGGTGGAAGCAATATTCGGCTGTTTTAGCACCAGTTCATATACATCGTTGAGTGCTATGAGCGGCTTTTCGATATCAATACCGGTGTTCCATGCTGTTTCTGCTATTGCTCTGAGCATCGAAATATCTTCTATCCCATGTGGTGACTGGGAGTAATAGTCAATAGAACTTTTGCTCGCCATAATCATCTCCTCTGTATGAACATATTGTGATGAAGGCGTTTAAAAGTCCTACCATTCGCCCTGGTTGGTATGGCATGATCGGGTAATTGTCAGGGGTACGGTAAGACGGTCGATCTATTTCTAAATAATGTGACAATGATATGGTGAATTTTCATGGGTACTCGTCTCCTCCTGTTCCTCGTGATGGACAGTTCTTGACAGAACACTACCATACGGGTATGGCTTTTTTACCACCAGTCAGGTATGGTATTTATGAAGAGGACATTTTTATGGAGACTAGCATCCGAATCTACATTATACAAAAAAACTCCGAATCAATCAAGTTTCATTTGACTCTCTTTCGGCATACGATTATTATAAAGGAAAGATAAAGCTCAATATTTTTTAAAGAAAGAAACAATATGAAGGTGCGCTTCGATAAAGGAAAAAAGAAGGAACTGGACGATTTTTTTGAGTTTTCCATGACGAATGAGCTGCAGAATTTCACCGAATCCGATCCCTGGCGAGTATTTCGGATTCAGAGCGAGTTCGTCGAGGGATTCGATGCCCTGTCAAAGATCAGCCCGGCGGTTTCGATTTTCGGATCGGCTCGAACGCCGCGGGAGTCGCATTTCTACGAGGCTGCACGGAAGACGGCACAGTTGCTTTCTGAGAATGGCCTGGTGGTCATCACCGGCGGCGGACCGGGAATCATGGAAGCCGGCAATCGTGGCGCGGCCGAGGCTGACGGGCTTTCGGTGGGGCTGAACATCCACCTGCCATTCGAGCAGGAATTCAACGAGTACCAGAATTTTTCTCTCGAATTCCGTTACTTTTTCGTTCGCAAGATGATGTTCGTGAAATATTCCATCGGGTATATCATTTTCCCCGGCGGATTTGGGACACTCGATGAGCTGTTTGAAGCCATGACGCTCACCCAGACTGGGAAGATCAAGCAGTTTCCCATCGTGCTGTTCGGTTGGGATTACTGGGGGCGTATGCTCGAATGGGTCAAGGATTCGATGCTTGCTGAAGAATATATTTCACAAGAAGATATCGATCTTCTCACGGTAACGGACGAACCGGAAGAAGCAGCAAACATCATCCTTTATAAGGCGCATGAACTGGGATATCTGAAGGATTGAGACCTATCGAGTCCTTCCCCCAGGTAAGCCCATCCGGTGACAGCATCGTTCCCTGAGGGGAGTTGTTTCCTTTTAATGAATTACCGTGAGAAGGTAACTGATGAAACCACGTGAAATATTCCTCCGTTCTCTCAGGCGTACATCCGTTCCGCGGCTGGCGACCGGTAGCGCAACATCGGTCATCACCATCGATCTGATGAAAAAAGTGGGCGTTTACTTCCCCGAAGCTCATACCGACGCGGAAAAAATGGCGGGACTCGCCGCCGCGGGAGCCACCATCATCGGTTTCGATAATGTCATGCCGCTCTTCAGTGTCTGCCACGAATCTGTCGCTCTCGGATGCCGTGAAGACTGGGGAGCGATCGACCGGATGCCGGACTGCAGGAGCACGCGGTTTTCTCTTGAAGACGACATAACAGTGCCGAAAGATTTTTTGCGTCATCCTTCCTGCCAGGTTCCCCTGAAGGCCCTGAAGCTGCTCAAGAAACGATACGGTACTGAGATTGCCGTAGTGGGTAAGGTTTTTGGTCCCTGGACGCTGGGCTATCATTTGTTCGGTGTGGAAAACTTTCTCGTCGGCGCCCTCATGAATCCTGATGCGGTGAAACGGTATATCGACAGGTTCAAGGAAGTTACCATCGCGTTCGGACAGGCACAGATCGATGCCGGGGCAGACGCCCTGTGTCTTGCGGATCACGCTACCCGAGACCTCTGCTCACCCGCTATGTATCGTGATTTTCTCCTCGAAACGCACCATGAAATGAGCGAGAGAATTTCCTGCCCGATCATTCTGCATATTTGCGGCGAGACGTCCGACAGAATCGAATATATACGTCGAACCAACATAGCCTGCTATCATTTTGAAGAAAAGGTCGGTGCATGCAAAGCACGGGAACTGGTGGGGGAAACGATGGCGCTCATGGGCGGTACCAGCAACCTCGACATAATCAGAACGGGTACGCCGGAACAGATACGGGAGAATATTAACCGTAACGTTGCCTGCAACATCGATATCCTGGGTCCGGAGTGTGCGGTACCGCTCGATGCGCCTTACGAGAACATGCGGTATTTCGTCGAAGAGGTAAAAAAGATATGAAAAGAAGGTGAATAATCCCCCATGACTATCTCAGGTCTTCTGAGCGCCCCCTCGTTCAGCAGCTTCTCTCTTTCAACATCCGGGTCGTAGTGTGCATCCGGTAGAGACAATTCTCAATTAAATATATTCCACAGGCACCCATAATGTTTTATATTAGACAAATTCATGAGACATTGTTCACAATTTTCTTAGGAAGGGGAAGATTTATGCATTCAGTACATACGCGCAGTCAGGTACTACTGCCGATCTTTCTGGTATGCGCCAGTACTCTTGCCATGGTGCTTTCTTGCGCTGAGCCTCCGGTACCGGAAGCTCAGAACACTACCAACGGACATCTCCTCGAAGTTTTGGGAGAGCATACTCAGAAAATGGTTTTTGGCGCGTCCGACGGTCCCCAGATAATTGTCACCCCCGAGTTGAGCGCCCGTGTTCTGGGTGTGTCCTTCGACGGTAACGAGGGAGAAAACCTCATGTGGGTGGATAAGACGATCCTTGACGAATCCTACTGGGCGAGCAAGCCGTACTTCTGGAACGCCGGCGGTTACCGTACCTGGATTGCGCCTGAGGATCTGTTTTTCCTCGATGAAAAAAATGAGTGGTTCGTTCCGGGGTCACTCGATCCTGCACCGTACCGGGTCGTTGATGAACGGAGTTATGGCGCGACCTTTGAAGCCGATATCAATCTCAAGACGAATATCGGTAAATTCTACAAGCTGACCATGCAACGGCGAATTTCCCTCCTGACAGATTGTCCGAACGAGATCGGCACCCTGCCCGCAGGAGTAAAGTATGTGGGAATCGGCCTCGTGCATTCGCTCACCAACCGTTCCGAGGAGGTCATTGGCGTTGATCTCCCTTACATCTGCCTGTGGAACATGCTCCAGGTTGAGCCCTCGGGAACAACCCTCGTTCCGCTCGCCGAGGACGCCGATCCGAAAACGGCGTACCGCGAATACTTCCAGCCGCTCGGGGACAGGCTCGTGGTCTCGAATAACGTTATCTCGGTTAAGATCGACGGTCAATACCGCTGTAAGATCGGGATTCGCCCGGAAGCCTGCAAATCAGGAATGGCGTTCCTCAGAGATAACCTTGACACAACCGGTGTGCTTTTTGCCCTTGAATTCCCGGTCGATCCGAATGGCATTTATGTCGATAAACCATGGGGCACCGAGAGCGAGTACGGTGATGCAATCGAACTGTACAACGACGATGGCAATATGGGGGGATTCACCGAGGTTGAGTGCCACGGCCCGGCAAAACGGCTTGAGCGCGGAGAAACTCAGTCGCACAAATCAACGCTCCACATCTTCAGCGGGCCCCTATCAACACTCAAAGAAATAGGTTCTATCCTGCTCGATACCGATCTATCCAATGCGCACTATTTTTAACGAATCATTGGTGAAACCTTATGCCTTTCAGGGAGCAGAGCCATGAAAAGTATCAGCAGTTTTCTCGTTATCGTCACGATAACAGGCGCTGTCCTGCTCGCAGTTCAGAAACCATCGGGAGCGACGAAGCCCACACCGCTGGCGCTCACTCCGTACCTGAATCCAGAGCTTCCGGTCGAACAACGTGTGGCCGACCTCCTTGACAGGATGACGCTCGAGGAGAAGGTTGCCCAAACGCTTTCAGTCTGGCCGGTCGAGGATCACACCCTGATCGGTGAGGACGGTGCCTTCGATCGGCTGAAAGCCGACCAGGTTCTCGCGCATGGGATAGGACATATTGCCCGTCTCCCCTGGGGATACGGACCGAAAGAGGGCGCAGAGCTCTCGAACGCGGTGCAGCAATACCTGGTCGAAAATA
>CAYWBT010000037.1:0-19699 GCA_964456585.1 uncultured bacterium | reverse complement strand
AAACGGCAAGAAATAATTACGGCAGGCAACTTCTTCCCTCCCGCGTCGGAGCATTCCCTCTTTCCCTCCCAACATCCGGGGAAAACCATCCCAAAACCAATTCCACCCTCATTTTGGAAAATCGTCGAGCACCTGCTTCATCTGCTCGCGGTAGGTACGGAAGGCTGCACGGCCGTTCTCGGTGAGATGCACCATGGTCCGGGGTTTTCTGCCTTTGAATGTCTTCTCAATAGCAATATAGCCGGCCTCCTCCAACCTGCTCAGATGCGAGGAGAGATTTCCCCAGGTTAATCCGGTCTGACGCAAGAGAAAGGTGAAATCACCACTCTCGACAACGTACAGGCAGGCCAGAATCATGAGTCGCGCCGGCTCGTGAACCAACCTATTTATCGAGGTGAGTTGATTGAATTCTTCAATGCCGTGTTTATCGTTCTCCATCACGCTCCTCCTCAAAGGGAACCATCTGCGTCCGAAGAAACCGGATGAAGAGAACTATCCCCGGAATCATGATAAGAATACCTGCAATGAGAAGTATGACCGGATTAGCAAAGAGAATGGTGCCGGCCAATCCTGTTGCAAACAAAACGCCGATGATATAACCACGCGAGAAATCCATGAAGTACGACATCAGGCAAAAGATAACGATAGACCATACCCAGGCTCCCACCACTGCAATAAGTCTTCTATCCACTATATACACCCAATCGGGTAAATACCCTTTTTTTGCCGAGATGGCCACGGCAAGGGCAACTACTCCCACGAGAATCGAAAAAGACAGTATCCGCGATGTCTTTTTCAATTTCGCTTTCCGGTAAAAACTGAATTTCACCTCCCCTATCCGCGGTATGGTGATAAATTTCCTGGCAATCATAAATCCCACACAGGAGAGAAAAACCAGCATGGCAAAAAGCGTCATGCGCAGAGATTTCGAGGCAATGACACTCGAGAGCAAATCCTGGATACCCATGACCACACACAAAAATCCAATGTATATATCCCAGAGTCCGTCTTGGAACGCTGTCGTGTACACGTTTTTTTCGAGCTCTTTCAAATCGGCCGGTTGTACCATAGAATCACTCTCCTAAGCATTTCTTATATTTGCACCGCATATTACTTGGCCTGACAAAGTTATTTGTTGTAATATAACTCATTGCTCTGTTTTGTCAAGATTTTTATTGGATGGTGGCTGTTTCGGCAAGGCTATCAAAGCTCTATTCACCCCGCTGAGCAGGGTGCAGGCCGGCGGGAGGCATGCTTCCGATATGGAGGGAGTACCGATCAATTTTCCGTGATAATACCGCCGGTTATTCTCATGAGCGCCGTGTCTGTATCAATGAGGTTGTACACCGCGTTCAGCTTGTTGGTGGCGGCGTTTAGGTAGATCAACTGGACATCACGATAATTGAAGGAATTAATCGTCCCGGCACGGAACCGGTCGCCGGAGATTTCCATGTTGAGGTGGGCGGCATCCAGGTTTTCCGCCGAAACGTTGTAGAGGTCTTCCCTGACTTGGTAGAGATCGTAGAGTTTACCTAGCTCATTCGTGAGGCTGTGCTTCATCTCTTCTGTTTCGATCTGCCCGGCATCTTCCTGAATTTGTGCAATCCTGAGTGCCCGTTTTTTCGCACCACCGTCAAAGAGGTTGAAGGTGAGCGCCAAGTTGGCATACAGGTCATACGACTGCTTGGTACCCGCGGGAAGTCCCTTATAGTTCATCCTTGTTGTCACCGATTCAAGACCGGAACGCAGGGATAATGCCGGGAAATACATACTTTTTGCCAACTGGATTTCTTTTTCCCGAAGCATCAGGTTCAGATACTGGTTTTTTAGGGTCTTATTGCTGTTCAGCATCTTGTTCTGCAGCGTCTCCAAAACGTACTCGTTGCGCGGAGCGACAAATTCTTCGGTAAAGATATAGGTTTGCTCACCCTCGACACCCATCAAGAAATTGAGGTCGCGAACAGCATTCCTGAAGGTTAGCTCCTGCTGCATGAAGCCTGCCTTATCTTCGAGCCACGCGTTCTGCGCCTGGAGCACGTCGTAGGTGACCGCGCTGCCGATTTCTTTCTGCATCAGAGTATAGTCATACCTGTCCCGGGAGAGATCCATGACTTCCTTGACCACCGCCAGTTTTTCTTTTTCGAGCACGACACGATAGTAGGCTTGGATCACCGACTGAATTGTCTGTTCGATTACGATCGAGGTATATCCCTGGGACAGGCTTTCAAAGGTTTCCAATTTTTCCTTGGTAATGCTGATCGCAAAACCGTCAAAGAGCAACCAATTCAAACTTAAACCGGGAGTAATCCCATTCATGACATAGTCCCGGTCCTCATTGAAGTCAGCCCTGTTGTTGGAAGAGAGACTGAAGCCAACGGTCGGTAAACGGCCGGCGGCACCCCAAGTATTGTTCGTTTCCGCAACTTCCTGGCTTCTCTTGACGATATGAATAGAGTAATTTTGCAACAGCGCCTTGTTCAGAGCATCCGACAAGGAGATAGTTTCCTGGCCGGAAACCAAGGCAGGCAGAAATACAACCAGAGTGAGCAGGGTAACCTTGATGAGCGGTTTCATAGTGTATACATTCTCTCCACGTTATTATTACAGTATAATATCTTACCTAACCCACTATATAAACAAATATTACCTAAGGTCGAATTTCAGAAAACAAATCAATCAATACTTATCTTGGCATTAATGACCGCCGTCTCAACGCTCTCCGGTGTCGGCCGCTTCTTCGTCATGAGCCAGGCTATGAAGACCTTGAAATCGTTGAGGACCAAGATGTACACAGGGAAAAATAACAGGATAAAGGTGGTACCGACAGCGACACCGTACGCCAGTGAAATGGCCATCGGTTTCAGAAATTGAGCCTGATGGCTCTTTTCCAGGATGATAGGATATAGCCCGGCCACTGTGGTAAGGGAGGTCAGAAGGATCGCCCTGAAACGTGCAATACCCGCGTTATAGACCGCTTCTTTAACTTTTTGTCCTTCGAGCAGGTTCGAATTGTATTTCGATAGGAACACAATGGCATCGTTGATAACAACACCGGAAAGCGCTATGATGCCGCAGAGGCTAAGGATGGAAAGCGGTATGCCCTCGATACCGTGCCCCCAGACCGCTCCCAGAACCGCGAGTGGTATCATGGCAATGACAATCATCGGCTGTAAGAACGACTTGAAGTGAACCATGATGATCAGCACCATGATCACAAACGCGACACCGAAATACTTGATCATATCAGCGAGAGCTTCCTGGCTGTATTTCTGCTGTCCCTGGTACACAACTTCTACACCGGGATACTTGGATTTCAATTCAGGAATGATCGTACTTTTTACCCGTCCGAGTATCTCGGGTACTGATGCATAAGGATCCAGCAGGTCGGCCTCAACACGGGCTTCCCGCGAACCGTTGTATCGGGGAATGTTCACCGGCCCCCGCTCAATCGTGTACGAAGCCAATTCATTCAGCGGAAAGAGCCCCTGGGGTGTTTTGATCTTCATCGATTCAAGCTGCCCAAGGTTGAGCCGGTCCTCACGGGGGTACCGGACCCAGACACGGAGCTCATCTTTACCGTGCTGGAGACGCTGCGACTGCCCGCCATAAAATCCCTGCCTTACCTGATTGCTGATGCTGGCTTGGTCGAGACCGAGGAAGTATGCCTTCGGTTTCAGTTTGAGCCGGACCTCACGTTTACCGATGGCATTCGTGTCGGTTACATTAATAAGTTCATTCATCGGTTTCAGTTTCTCCATCAGGAAATCTTTCGCCTGATCGAGTTCCTGGAGATTTCTTCCGAGCAGGCTGACCGAGACCGGCATCCCCCACCGGTTCCTCGATCCGATGGTGAATTTTTCGGCTTCTTTAACCGTACCAATCTTTTCCCGAACCTTGTCGGCAATAGCAAAGCTTGCAATCGGGCTGTCTTCCATCTCCCGGAGCATGACCATGACATTCCCGGCATGACCGCCCCTCTCCTGGCCGTCCAGTGCGCTTCCCAGATTCATGATTGTTGCCTTGACAAACGGTTCCGTCTGATCCCATTCCTCTACCAGTTCGTCATTTGCTTGCCACACGGCATCGTTGAAACGCTGGAGATATTCAATCGTCTTCTTTTCCCCGGTTCCCGGGGTGAAAGCAATATTGATATTGAACGAATCAAATGGAATCTGGGGGAAAAAGGTGCTCTTGATAATCCCACTCTGAAATAGTCCCATTGTGATCATGATTATTGATATGGGAGTCGCCAGGACAGCCCACTTCCAGTGGATGATGATTTTCAAAAGACCACCGTAGATCCGGTATCGAATAAACTTGACGAACCGGTTGATATGCCAACGGATATTCAGACTTCCTTCCTTGACATCCCGACGGTGGAGTACGCGAGACGTACCGACATGGGCGGGAAGAACAAAAAACGCTTCGAGGAACGAGAAGGAAAGGCTCACCACAACCACATAGGCCATCTGGTACATGAATTCCATTCTCCCCCGCAGGAAAAAGAACGGCAGAAAAGCGACGACAGTTGTGGATACCGAGGCTACCACCGCGGGGAGCACCTCCATGGCACCGTCGATGGCGGCTCGTTTGGGCGATTTTCCCCCCTCATAATGGGTGTAGATATTTTCCGCAATCACGATCCCATCATCGACAAGAATTCCGGTTACAAGAATCATGCCAAAAAGGGAAATCATGTTGATGGTGATACCGGATAATACAGCCGCCACAAACATGGCAAGGAACGAGGCGGGGATTCCCCATGCAACCCAGAACGAGAGCCGCATACTCAGGAAAAATCCGAGCGAGATTATTATCATGAATAATCCGAAAAGACCGTTGTTGATAAGCAGGTGTAGGCGCTTCCCCAGGATATATAAGAAGTCGAATCCGATAAATATCTGTACATCTTCGTGGCTCGCATTAAATTCCTCGGCATAGTTGTTGACAAACTTCGAGATCTCATCGAGATCCTCTTCCGGCAGTTTACTGACCCTGATAAACACGGTATTTTTGCCGTTCATCCATACGCCGCTCGATGTCCGGTCGGAAAATTTCGTTTTTACCGTGGCGATATCACGGATACGTATCATGCTCCCGTCATCGTTTGCCCGGAGAATAATATTTCCGATAATATTCGGATCGACACTTCTCTCTCGGGACCTGATCATGACTTCTTCTTCATCCGACTTGATGATCCCCCCTGAGACATCACGGTTGTTCAGGGATATAGCTTTCGACAGCTCATCGAATGTCAGGTTGTATCTCAATAAGTCCTCTTCACGTGCTTCGACCGAAATCTCGAGTGGAGGATACCCGCTCATCGACATCTGTGATATGACTCCCGACCGGAGGAAATCATCCTCGATATTCTGAGCAATCGTCTTCAACGTCATAAGATCAGCGTCCCCGGTAAGATCAAGAAACATCGCCGGGGTCGTCGTTCTGCGCTTGTAGACCACCGGTTTTTCGGCAGAGACCGGAAACGAACTTATCGCGTCGACCGCGTTCTTGACTTCCTGGAGCGTTTCGTCCAGATCATACTCGCCGGTGGTCTCGATGTCGACACGTGTCATGTTTTCCGAAGAGGTCGAATTGAATTCCTTGATACCGATAATTCCCCGTATAGCCTCCTCGATCCTGGTGGTAATGCCTTCGTCCATCTCCTTGGGTGAGGCGCCGGGATAGGAGACCGTTACAGAAAGATTTCGGGATTCACGTTCAGGAAAGAACGATTTCTTCATGTTGTTATAGCTGAATCCACCGGCAAGAAGCAGAATTACAATAACGAGATTTGCGTAAAAAGGATATCGTACAAATGTCTCAATAATTTTTCGCATGGTTTACCTGACAATTTCGACTCGTGAATTTTCCAGCGCGTTGACCAGCGGTTCCACCACCAACTCTATACCCTCCTCCAGACCGGTAAAAATGAGGGTCTTTTCATTTATTTTGCTAATGGTAATAGTATGCTTCATCAGTTTTCCGTCTTCAACAGTGAAAACTTCATTGGTATTGAAAACGGCATTCCTCGGAATTTCCATGACATTTTCGTTTGCCTTACCGGGAAATACCGCCTTAAGGTACTGCCCTTCGAAGAGTGGCTTCTCCTTCTCGGGGGAGAGACCGACAAAAACGCTCATCGACTGCGTGGTCATATCGACAAAGCTTGATTTCCTGACAACCCTGCCTTCCCAGAGAGTCGATTCGTCACGGGAAATGACCTCTACCAGGTCTCCAATCTCTATCCACCGGGCATCGGTCGTCTCGATGGGAATTTCCAGTTCAAGACTGTCCGTCCGTATTATCTTAGCAAGGGTCCCGCCAGGATTGGCAATCGCACCCACCTCCATGAACACATCGGTAAACGTTCCGCTGAATGGGGCATGAATGATGTGTTTCTTCAAGTTGATCTCATCACCCTTTATCGAATAGTACTCGGTCAGGATACTTCTGCTCGCAATGAATATCTTTTCCTGTTCCGAGCCCACCTCGGGCAGGTCGGGGAGATCCATATCGATATCGATTGCCCGGAAGAAATTCATCCAGTTCTGATAGCTTCCCGAATAATCGACCTTTATATCGGGGAGAATCCCGGCAATTTTTTGGAGGAAGCTGCTCTTTCGGGACTTCAGGCTGAACGCAGTGTCTTTGTCATAGATGCGAATCAGCACATCGTCTTTTTTAAACTGCTGACCCTCCTTAAAAGGCACATCTCCCTCGAGTATTTTACCGCGCACTTCAGCGCTCACCATCACCTCCTGGGTTGATATTACCCTGCCGTCGCCGGTAACTGGTGAGGTAATGGTACTGTAGTAAACTTTCTGGGCAATAACCGACCGTGTCGGTACTATCGGAAGAGGTTTCGGAGGATCTTTTCGCAAGCCGATCAGATATGCCATGACCTGATAGGAAAAACCGAGAAGAACGACAACGGTGATAGTAGTAACAATTGCGTAGTGGTGTCTTTTAAAGAAATCTTTCATAATGACATCTCTCTTTGGGTAACCTGTTCCATGGTGTATGAATCAATAATCGGGAAGAGTAACCTATCCAGCCATGAGTATGGCATTCACGACTGAATGGATTACAATTTTCGGTCATGAGATGCCATTCTTCGCCACATGTACAGGGTACCGGAGCGGCATGTTCGGGCAGAACGGTTACACCACGTTTAGAAAATATCTTGCGTTCTGTAGAGTAACATTGAGACAGCGATTTACTTATAAGACGATTGGCACTAGAAAAAGTTTAAAAAGATGTAAAACTTTTTTCCTGCGTTCAGCGAATCTTCACGAAGTGTTTTTCGCTGGGTAAGCTGCGTATTCCCTTCCGCAAGGGTTATCACACAATACCTTAGATATTAATAATGTTATTATTGATATTATTCTTTCTATGGCTTTAGTACCGCACATTCAACCAACGAGAAGAATGATACTATTGTTCGTTGTTTTCTTATGGGATATAAACACATTATTATGGATATTTCATGTGTAAGAAAAATCAACTACATAAAATAGTCTGTTCAGGTAAAAATTACAACTTATTTTCTCGGTCATGTCACGGTTACACATAAATTTTTCACGCTTCCGCTTCCCGAGCCAGCTGTACTTTCATCCACAACTCAAGTTGCTGCATCATACCAGGTCTCTGTCCACCCATACCACCCGGTCTTCTCCCACCACCCATTCCACCAGATCCTCCCCGACCACCCATGCCACCAAGATCACCGCCATTTCTGCCGCCAGGACCACCGCCACTTCTGCCGCCGGGATCACCTCGACCATTCCTCCGGCTCATCATTTTTTCACTATCCATTTTTCCCATCTCGATTCCGATACCGATTATATCGGTTTCCTCTGTGGTAATACCGTACGGATGCAACTCTGAGCGGGCAAGTGGTATCTTCACCTCATAAACAAGATTATTATTCACACAGTCTAACATAATATCGAGTCCCCATTCTCGAACATCGATACATGACAGGGTAAGACGCTCATTTTTTCCGGGACCAATAATCTCTATCTCTTTCAATCCGCTTTCGAGCAGTAACGGAAACTGATCGGGATTTTCTTCTCTTTCTCTCGTTCCACCACTACGGGTCATTTCCATTTCCATTCCACGCATTCGGGGGGGAATGGTAATCCCAAAAGTCCTCTTCTTGCTTTCTTTTTGATCAAACCAAACGATTAATCCCCTCACAACAAATTGTCTCTGAAGCATTCTATCCCGGGTGGACAGCCTCAGGTAGAGATCATTTTCATCGTTCATGACTCCGATCGTTATTTTTTTTTCATCAAAAAAATAACAGGCATTCTCCCATTCAGCCCCCTCATCCCTGCCATCGATGGTAATGACCCGGTCACGCCACGTACTTGAAAGTTCCCACATACCGCACCCTGCTAGTAACAGACAGGCAAGAAACGTACTACACGATGAAACCAGAGCGATCGACTTGAACGTTCTCATTGAATAATCCTCCACAGTATCGTTATGGTAATTTTCAGTCAATTGTTCTTTCACGATCCCCTTTTTTATTTGACACCATAATTGCTCACATGGTTTAATAGGGCGGTAATAAAAAAAATGTTTACTATGAAATGGCTTAAAAGTGCTATCGGCGGTACGACAGGCGGTCTTTCTTGACATATTGGTCTGCATTTTATTATATTTAGTATGCTACCATACTACTTGGTTTTACTATAACACTACTCTTAACGTCCTATACCACCGCCATTCTATGCCAATACAATCCTCTTCACCCAATGCATTACCGCACCATCACGCATGGCGCAGTACCCTTACCGTTATGTTCGTTGCCCAGTTTCTGTCAGGTGTGGGTTTTTCATTCGTATTGCCGTTCTTTCCCTTTTTCTTTCGCACGCTTGGCATCGAGAGCAACCGGGAGAATGTCCTCTGGGTCGGATGGTCATCAGCCGCATTCGGGATTACCATGGCTTTCACGGCGCCACTTTGGGGTCTGATAGCTGACAGGTTCGGACGCAAATTAATGGTGATACGCTCGATGATCGGCGGCTCTGTAGTCCTTGGATTAATGGCATTTGCCACCCAGCCCTGGCATCTGGTCGCACTCCGGGTTCTCCAGGGAGTATTTACCGGCACCGTTCCGGCATCGATTACCCTCGTTGCGAGCGTCACCCCCTCGGCGTATCTCGGCATCAGCCTCGGGCTTCTGCAAACGGGTTTACTCCTGGGCAACTCCGTCGGCCCGTTAATCGGCGGCATACTTTCAGATCATTTTGGCTTTCGTATGCCCTGTTTCCTTGCGTTTATCCTGCTCTTCATCGGAACAATCCTCGTGATCTTCGGAGCCTCGGAACAATTTGATCCACCCCCGAAGCACCGGCGGCATGGCTTTAAGGTCATTCGTCAGATAGTCCGTACGCGCGGTTTCAAGATCATTCTCATGGTCTACTTCCTCCTCTACGCACTTCACTACATGATCTTTCCCATCCTGCCGCTCTTTATCGAGGAACTCGCTGCATCCACAATGAAATCCGCCTCGCTCACCGGTATATTCGTTGCGGTGACAGGCTTTCTGGCAGGAATATCATCGGCGATTTTCGGGCGGATCGGCGACAGGATTGGCCATAAACGCGTCCTCATATTTTCTTTGGTTGCGACAGGACTGGCTACCATACCACAATATTATGCGCATAACCTTCTCCTGCTCTTCATTGAGCGATGCTTATTCGGGTTGGCCTTCGGCGGAGTCATGCCCTCGGTGCATACCCTTGTTTCCCGCATCATCCCCCGTGAAAAGGTCGGCGGTGCCTTCGGACTCACCTCGAGCGTCATCACACTCGGTATCGGCGCCGGCCCCCTTGCCGGCGGTTACCTGGCAAACCTGTTGGGATTGCGGGTGCCGTTTTTGGCGGTCGGTATTCTCGCTCTCATCCTCGCCGTTTTTATTCATAAGATGATTGTCGTTTCGCCGGATCACGATTCCTAATCTTCGAAATATTCCCTCATGACTGAAAACAGCAGTTTATTTATAATGACAACCTCATTTTCCCTCACCACCGCGCACGGGGATTGACTACAAGTCGCTATTATTTGTTTATTAATCGTTTACTATTATTTCCTTCTCCTTTTCTTTCGGCATGAGTAAAAGAAATAATGTCCAGCAGCATCGTAATAGAGCAGGATTAATCATACGGTTTATTTTTCACAATTTACTTTATCTGTCTTATTTCATATATTTACTATTCATACAATCGGTTAAAGAGTATCACTCGTGAACCTTCCTGGTTTGCCATGGAATTTTCGAGTAATCCCGCTGAAGTCTCCGGGATGGCACTTTTGGTTGTATCTCTTTTCGGACTGGTAATTTCCAGATGATCAGGCTCCGTCAATAGCGAAACTGAAAGTACGGCAGCAAGATCCGGTTTGCCCATACTGCGCTGGTTTTCATCGATTGTGAACATAAACCATTCGCTTTCCGGTTATACGCCGCGGAGTATTTTCTCTGCAAAACAAACGAGCTGATCGAGTAAGCGGATTTTATCGATTACCAGACCGATGGAGCCTTCGAAGCCACCATGAACCTTTACCGGCAGGCAGTGGCTACTTTTCAAGGTACTGTTTGTCGAAGAGCAGGTAATAATGGTGATCCTGTAAGCAGAGTAACCGGAAAACACATCAACTGCCCTGGCAGATTCATATGAGGAAGTATCAACATGAACCTGAAAGAATTTATTGATCCTCCCAAACAGCACCGTCCCATACCATTCTGGTCGCTGAACAGTGAAGTATCATCCTCAGAAATTGAAACCCAGATACGCGACATGAAAAAGAAGGGTTTCGGCGGATGTATCATTCACGCCGCACCCGGACTGAAAACACCTTACCTGGAAGATGACTGGATGCAGGCAATCCGCAAGGCGCAGGAAGCTGGGGACGAGTACAAGGTCGAGATATGGCTCCACGACGACGACCGACTTCCGAGCGGCTCTGCCGGCGGCAAGATCACGGCTAATCATGATGAATTCCTTGCCCAGGCTTTGATATGGGAAAAAGACGGCTCGAATCTCGGCGCCGAGATACTCGAATTGGCGATCGCCTACACGAAAACCAATCCTGATGGTGTCATTGACATACTTGAGGAAGCGCCGGAAGACCTGGCCGGTATCGGCGTATTTTACGTGCACCGCTCCGCCAGGGGACAGGCGCACTACAATGGGGAAGGGTATGCCGACCTGCTCAATCCTGAAGCGGTAAAAGCCTTCATAGAAAACACCTATGAGAAATACACCGGGCGATTCGCGTATGATTTCGGCGAGTTTATGCCGGGGATACTCACCGACAGCCCGCAGGTAAATCCCACGGAAGCCTTGCGCGGTGAAGACCGCCGGGGAGTGCTGTCGTTCCCCTGGTCAACAAGTTTTGCCAAGTACTTTGAGAAACTGCACAGCTATAATCCAATTGGACAACTTTATCACCTCATAAGCGGCTCAGAAGACGGATTTAAATTCAGGCATGACTTCTGGACTGCGGTCAACGAAGGGTTCCTCGAGGCATATACGGCTCAGATATCATCATGGTTCAGCAACCACGAAAAGATTTTCTTCGCCGGCAGGTATCTGTCTGAAAACGATTTTGGGGGTATGATTACCAGCGGCGGCTCGGTCATGGCACACTACGAGTACCTCGATGTCCCCACGGTGAATGCTCCAGGCCGTGGGGAAGGAAATTCCGCATCCCTGAGACAGGCATCCAGTGTCGCCCATCAATTGGGCAAGGAACGGGTCATCGGCAAGGTATTCGGTTCAACCGGGTACGACATCACCTTTACGGAGATGAAGTCACTGGCAGATGTTCACTTCGCACAGGGCATTACTTCCCTGAGTCCCCAGCATGTGATGTACTCCATGCTCGGTGACACGCCTTCAGACAATCCACCCTCACTTTCGTATCACCAGCCGTACTGGGAGAAGATCAAGATCATCAACGACTACCTGGCCCGGTGTTCCTGGGCGGTCAGCCGCGGGCGGGATACGGCAAAGGTTCTGGTTATGTCACCCATATCCGCCGCATACGGTGCGCATGACAATTCCTCGGACGACGGCGGTGAACGCCTCTCTCAAATCGAAAGTTCCTATACCGACGTGGTAAACGAACTCTCGGCGGAGCACATCGCCTTCGATATCGGCGACGAGCGCATCCTTTCACGGCACGGTTCCGCGTCCGGAGACACGCTGTGCGTTGGTCAGGCCGAGTATTCCTGCGTTATCCTTCCCTGCGCACCATCCTGGGAGGCATCGACATTCGATCTCCTTGAAACATTCAACGGCCTGACCATCGTCATGGGAGACCTGCCCTCGAAGGTGGACGGTACGGAAAGCGACCGCTTCTCTTCCCTTACGGAACGCACATCGGTAATCGCCATTCCCAACGATCCTTCACGGGCGACAGCGACGATCGTCGAAAAATTCGGCCGTGATGTCTCGGTTGCGCTCGATAATGGGCAGGAAGCCCGGACCGTTCTCGTCAACCACCGCATCGAAGCGGCGGCGCACATCATCTTCACATGCAACACTGACCAGACGGCGGCAAAAAACATCACGATCACAGCACGTGCACTCGGCGGCGTGGTGGAATTGGATCCGCTCACCGGCCGCGCCTATCGGTACCATTCCGAAATAAGCGACGGGAACACCATCATCCGAACGTCGCTCGCTCCTTCAGGAAGCCGTATTTTCCTTGTCGACCAGACGCAAACCTCGGTTGAGGGAAAAGCAAAATCTTATGAAGAACAATCGGTTATTTCCATAGCAGGTCCTTATGCATTCAAGGCACTCCAGGACAATTCTCTCACTATCGATCGGTGTTCTCTCGAGGTTGACGGCACATTGGTCAAGAAAAATGCACCGATCTGGCAGGTGAAAGAAGCCCTCTGGGAGCGAACCGGTCTCGCGGAATACCGGGGATACCAGCCCTGGGTACTCAAACAGAGGAACGTACGATCGCGAACGAACAAGACGGTGCTGACCTTCGAATTCACCGTACAGGAAATCCCGGAAGCGATTTCGCTCGTGATGGAGGATTCCGATAAATTCACGGTGGCAATCAACGGCTCGGAAATTGATTTTACCCCAGCGAAATGGCATATAGAACGCCGTTTTCGGATGCTCAACCTGAAGGAACACCTGGTGAAAGGTACCAATACCATCACGGCGACAACCGATTTTCTCTGGGATACCGCGGTACACAATGTCTCTATTGTCGGGGATTTTGCGGTCGGCGCAGAGAGTGACGGTTTCCCGATCCTTGCGGCACCGAAAACGCTCGATTCCGGTGACTGGGGTAAACAGGGCTATCCGTTTTATCACGGTGCCATGGTATATACTCTGGAATTTACCCTCGAAAAAGACAGCGCCGTCCGATACGAACTCGACCTGTCAGGCGCTGCCGGGACGGTCTGTTATGTGACTGTAAACGGTGAAGAGGTGGGTGCTATACCATTCCCGCCGTTCAGGGGCGATATCACCGATGCCTTGAAAAACGGTGAGAATGCGCTCGATATCGAGGTCATTGGCTCTTTGAGGAACACGTTCGGCCCGTTCCATGCGGATGACGCTGTCGGCACGGAATGGATTGGCCCGGAATCATTCCGCGGCGAAGATAACCGTACCGATTTGTACCGGTTCGTTCCCTACGGATTCATCAAGCCGCCGAAACTGATCAAACTCTCATGAAACCGCCGTGTAATGGAATTTGAAGGCAATGATTAAACCGCTGCATGAAACACTGACCGACCGGCTGCGTCACATGATCGTGTCGGATGATGCATATTCAGTCGATGACAAGCTTCCCACGGAGCCGGTATTCGCCCGTAAGCTCGGTGTCTCCCGCACAAAGCTCCGCGAGGCTTTGGCACAGCTCGATAGTGAAGGATTGATCTATCGCATTCACGGCCTCGGTACCTTCGTGAAATCAAAGAAGCCGTTTATCCCTCTCAAACTCTCGATCCCGCGAAGCATTACGCACCTGCTCAACTTACTGGGACTCATACCCGGCACGAAATCGATGCGGGTCACCCAGGAATCGGTCTTCCCCGACGACCTGGAACGCCTGGCGATCAAGCCCGGCGCCAAGGTGTACCGGATCGAGCGAATACGCACTGCGAACGGACAGCCGGTCGCCTACACGATCGACATCGTACCGTCCTGGGTCATGAAAAAACTGCCTGAATACCGCACGAACGAGAATTTCTCGCTCATCGAGCATCTCACCGATTACTCCGGCATAACCTTTGCCGAAACACAGGCAATCCTCATTCCGCTCCATAACGTGCAGAGCGTTGCGGAAAAACTCGAAATCGATCCGTCAGCCCACATTTACTTCTTCGAGGGAGTCGACCACGATACCGGCGGCTCCCCCGTTCTGTTCTCGAAGGAATATTTTGCGCCCTGGATATTCAGGTTCACCGTGGTGAGAACGACCTGATACGCTCTACAGCTGCACTCTGAACATCAGTGAAACAGTTCGGTAAATTTTCGTTCATGCGAGGGCATCGTACACACGTCGAACGAGGTTTCGCGCGGCATCCGTGGTTGGCGCCTCGGCCATGATCCTGACAATAGGCTCGGTATTTGATTCGCGGATGTGAACCCACGAATCCTCGAAGACAACCTTGATGCCATCGCGGGAATCCATTGTCTCACCGGTGAATGCTGAGGTAACCGGTTCGATCCAGGAGCCCTTCCCTGCTATATCAATTTTTTCCTTTATCATGGAGTATTTCGGGATCGAATCGGCAAGTTCGCCGATGCTCCTGTCGTTCACCGTCATCATCTGAAGAATGAGGGCTATTCCCAGAACACCGTCCCTGCCTTCGTGGAGCGGCTTATAAATGACGCCGCCGTTCCCCTCGCCTCCCACTTCCGCCCCAACCTCGCGCATCTGCAGGACGACATTGATCTCACCTACCTTCGATCGGTATACCCTGGCACCGTGCCGGTCAGCAACATCGTCGATCATGCGCGATGTCGAAAGGTTACACACGGTGATACCGTCACCACCTTCCAGGAGGTAATCCAGCGCCAAGGCCAGCGTGTATTCCTCACCGATCGCCTCGCCTCGCTCGTTAACGATTGACAGGCGGTCCCCGTCGGGATCGAGCGCGAAACCGATGTCCGCTCCCGTATCATGCACAAGGGAACAGAGGCTGCCGAGATTATCCGGTACCGGTTCTGCTCCGCGTGCAAATTCGCCGGTTGGGTCACAGTTCAGGGTATACACCTCGCAGCCGAGGCGCTCGAGCAGGTCGAGGCACACCGGGCCTCCTGCGCCATTCACCGTATCGAGGCATACGGTGTACTTCTTCCCCGCAATCCGGTCTGCATCGATCCTTTCGAGGGCAAGAACTGCGCGAATATGATGGTCACATGCACCTTCCCACGCTGAAACTGTGCCGGTTAATGGAACACTTTCGAGATTCCCGACAGTTTTGTACTGCCTGAAAAGTTTCTCTCCCTCTTCCCCGGAGATAAAAACACCGTCCGAACCGAGAAATTTCAAACCGTTCCACTGTGCCGGATTATGGCTGGCTGTTATGATGATCCCCCCCGATGCGTTTCTGGCAGCGACAGCCATTTCCGTTGTCGGAGTCGTCGCAAGTCCGATATCGATGACATCCGAATCGGCCTTACGCAGCCCCCGTATGACCGCGCCCGCCAACTGTTGACCGCTCTTCCTCGAGTCCCTGCCAACGACGACCGTTGACCCGTACCGTTGCCCGAATATATAGGCTAAATTTTCCGCAATCTCATCAGTCAGCCCGTCGTTGTAAATACCCCGCACACCGGAAACACTCATCATTAAACGCGACACACTTCTCTCCTGTTAAAATGACACACATTAAGTATAGTAAAGAATATTCCATACTTTATTATTTTAATCCCCAGAGTTACCATCTGGTGCGGCGCATGACATGTCGATTAAAAGAAAATCGAATGATTTCCCGGTCGTCATGCCGTCATTTTAATACTCATCGACAAAGGTCACATAGCCGAACCGCTCGGGCATATGATAGCCCTTTCTCTCGAGCGGCGCCCAGCCGGAGAGATCTTCCTTCTCCCTGGTTTGACGTTCGTAACGGTTGACGTTGATTCGCCAGACATCACCCGGTTTCGGCGGTATGTTAGCGATTCCAGCCACCAGCCCAAAACCGCTCCAGGGCAGGGCGAATTCGAATACAGAGCCCCTGTCTGAATCGGTATCATCGTTCATGGTACCGTAATTCATGACCGCATGCTGCATGCCTTCAACATTCCAGATATAGAGATCCTTGAAATCGACTTTTTCCCCATTTTCATACGTAAAATTTTTCTGCGGGATATAGAGGTCGTTGATAGTATTAAGACAATTAATGTGAATCTCGGCGTAATTCTTTTCATCGCCATCAGGATCGATAAAAACCTCGATGGTCTCTTCGTGACACAGGCAATCACGGTCACCCACTGTCATGGTGCTCCAGATATCCCGGTCATCGACTGCGACAAGAAGGTAGAGGTACTCGTCGTCCCAGAGCATTTTCGCAGTCGTCCTGTTGGGCACCGTGGTGCAGTCCGCCTTATCCTGCGGCGGATTGAACCAGGTGAACTCCCCGACTTCGGGCGCCAACTGCCAGGCAAATTCATTGCCGAAACCATCGACTGTGATGGAGCCATTCCGGAGCCTGCAGTCATATTTTCTGACCCAGTCGGGATCGTTCTCCTGTGCGGAAAGGAATGATACGGATGTGAGCATGATCATGACGGCTAGACACATACTTTTCTTCATTTCTTCTCCAATTCTGTTCGACCTCGGTTGAGAGGCCGATACGGTCAGGTGATATATCTCCGAGCGACATTTCCGCGCTCGAAACGTGAGAACAAGCCCGAAGGAGCGATTTACTATACTTCAATCATTAAAATCAGTCGCAGGTGATCTTCGATGAACAGGAGCAGGCATTTCTGAATCGTGCCCCCTGATCGATTTCCAGATGATTTGGTTCAGTAAAATTTCGGGGGTCGCATCTTCCTGGCTGAAATCCATGGCAATACTTTCCTCAACGCCATAAGAGGCCACCGTGTTCATTTCGTCGAGCGGAACAGAAGGAATGAGTTTCGTATACGTGTTATAATTCGGGTTATCGTTAAAACAATCAATCATCGGGAACGCGGCGGCATCGTATTGACTCATCGGCTGAAGCCCCATAATAAGCTCCATTGTTCTGAGCATGCTTGCAGTGTCATATAACGTATGATCGATATAACCTCTTTTTGTGTAAGGGCTTATAACAAATGCAATCGTGCGATGGGCATCAACGTGATCGGGTCCGTTCTGCGCATCGTCTTCGATGACGAAAAGTGCGGTTTCGGGCCAGAATCTGCTCTTGGTGACAGCTTCAACAATCATTCCCAGCGCATAATCGTTCTGAGCGACCATCGAACGCGGCGTCGGATAGCCGGGACTCGTTCCGGACGTATGGTCATTGGGCAGGTGCATAATGATAAAACGCGGTAAGTCGCCGTTTCGCTCGAATTCGCGAAACTCCCGTACGAACTCGGTTGCCCGCAGAGTATCGGAATACGCCAGGTCCCAGGGTTTGAAACGCTCATTCACATGCCCCACCAGCGCGGGATGTTTGATCTTGACCGAATCACCGGCAACATCGACAAATTCACCGTACGACCGGTAGGACAGCCCCCGTTCTTTCACGGCTTCCCATATGTACCCGTTGGTGGGGAACGCGATTCGATACGAACCTTCGGAAGGATAGGAAAGTCCCCGTCCGGAATAAACAGTCGGCCATACTTTTTCCACGAAATCTGTCGCTATACCCGCCGTACTCCACTCATGCCCGTCGGCGCTGACTTCGGCATCGACATAAAAATTATCGAGGAGGACGTACTCTTCTGCAAGAGCATGATGATTGGGTGTAATATCCCTTCCGAAAAGGCAGAGCTCGGCATCACCGTTTCCTTGGGGCAGATCGCCGAGAATCTGGTCATAGGTTCTGTTCTCCTTGATAATATAGATCACATATCGTATCAACGAAGGCTCTCCGGGGCGCCTCGGAACGGCGGTGGGCTTTACCGAACGCTCTTTTTCCATCAGTTTCTTCTCGACTTCACTGAAACCGTTGTTTCGGATCGTTTGCTTGGTCAACGATGCGAGTTTTTTCTCGTCGGGAATCGAAATGACAGATACCGTGCCGTTAAAGAGCCCGCCTATATATTCCACATCTTTCTGGTTTTTGACATCGGGCCTGGGGCCTTTCGGATTCGGCTTTGAGAACATCCCCTTTGCATTGGCAACATATAATTTCGTCTCATCTTTATTCAACGCGAGGGCGGTGGGATACCAGCCGACAGGTATGAGGCCGATGATCCTGCTTTTTCCCCGTTCGGAAATGTCGATCACCGCCAAATCGTTGTTCGTGGCATTTGCCACATAGAGACGATTGTCATGGGAAGAGAGCGCCAGGGCATTCGGGGTGCTTCCGAACGGCGCGTTTTTATATGGCTGCAGATTGATCGTTTCGATCACGGTATCGCGTGCGGTATCGATGGCAAAGACTTCGTCGGTATTAGCGCAGGCAACGTAGAGGATCGATTCATCGGATGAGAATATCATCGCATTCGGATGATCGCCAACGCCGATTTCCTTTATTTTCTCACCATCAAGGCTGAGTACACCTATCTTTTTCTCGCCCCAAAGGCTGACATACAGTTTGCGCATGGTCGCACCGATTTTTATGTCGTAAGGATACTCACCGACAGGGATTTTTTTGATGATTCTGCCGGTTTCCGCGGATAACATGCAGATGCGGTGAGAAGTGCATTCTGCGGCATACACGATCCGTGCATCAGGGGAAACAGCCAGACCGGTCGAGAATATCTTCCCCGGGTACTTGTCACTTTTCAATGAAAAACTTTCTTGGGGTACGATGTCAGACCCGGTGATGCTCCAGACACATATTTTCTCGTCCGATCCTCCGGAAGCATAAAGATGTTTGCCGTCCGGCCCGAACGATAGTCCATAAAACGATTTTTCAAGGTTCACTTCCTGTACGACACTGTCGGCGTCGGTGTCGATAAGCGAAATAAAATGTCTGCTTAAACCGTTGTTGGTCACTGCAAGCAGCTTGCCGTCCGGGGAAAGTGCCATATTCAACGGCAGATCGCCCACGGGAATATGTTTCATTCCTGCCGGGGTTAATATCCAGTTATTGGGCAATCTTATCCCGTTTTCCACCGGTCCCGGCAATTCGATTTTCTTCATGCAGGAAACAGCGAGAATCCCGGCCAGTACAATCAATAGAAAGTTCTTGCGCATGTCCTCCCCCATTAGTAACTAGCTGCAATACCGTGATTTAAGATAACATACTATTGTTTCAGAATTCCGGTGCATTTCTCCTGAAATGAAACAGTGTGACCGGTTTGTCCGAAAGATTGATGTTGGCATGAGGTGTCTTGCCATCGGGGGGGATCATGTAACAGGTTCCGGGCGGCTGTTTCCGAACCTGTTTCCCAAAAAGAATCGACGTATCTCCCTCAATGGTCGTCCATATCTCGTGAAACCCATCTCCGTGACTGTGAGGATGCCCCATGGTCATCGGGTAAAAGGTAACCAGCAGGATACAGGATATTGCAGAGGTACCGCTTCCCTTTGCAAAGACATCCTTGAA
>CAYWBT010000036.1:0-19849 GCA_964456585.1 uncultured bacterium | reverse complement strand
CACACCTGTGCTACAGCCTCGTCCGTGAAACGATGGCATATAATGTGCCGAATTTTGATGCGCTCATCGAGCACATCGACCGTCTCGCCGCGCTCAAGTACAACGCGGTCGTTCTGGAATTGGCTGCGATGTTCCCCTACCGGAAGCATGCCTCCCTTTCCTGCGATATCGCCTTTACCCGGGAACAGATCGTCGCGATCCGTGAACGGCTCAAGGTCAACCACCTGGAAGCCATACCCCTGATACAGAGCCTCGGCCACGTCTACTACGTGCTGACACAAGATGACTATAAACACTACCGTGAAACCCCCGATAGAATCCAGCAGTACTGTCCCACCAATCCCGGCATCGTTGACCTCTACCTGGAGTTTGTTGACGAGTGGCTCGCCGTGTTCCCGGACACCAAAAAAATCCACGTCGGCGGTGACGAGTCCCGCCAGCTTGGACAGTGCCCCCGGTGCAGCGCCAAGGAAAAAAAGCTCGGCACCGGAAGACTGTATGCGGATCATATCCGGGCGATCATTGAAGGAGTTCATCAAAGGGAGCTCACGCCCATGCTCTGGAGCGACGGCCTTCAGAAAATGCCCGCGGCGATGGATTATATTCCGAAGTATGCCGAAATTGTCTACTGGAACTACGATCTGCCAAACTGGCCCCTGCCGTACTATGTCAGGGAACTCCAGGAAGCTGGTTTCAAGGTTTCCGCAGCGCCCGGCGTCCGGTTCGGGCATTCCGGCACGGAACTGAGCGTGTATTACCCGGAAGCGCTCCGGGGGATTGAAACGCTCATTCCCCGGGCACATACGGACGGCGTTCGCAATATACTGGTGACAAACTGGATGAAGGGAAGCCCTTACGAAAACACCGATTACGGATTCGCCTATGCAGCGGACCTCTGTTGGAATATCACGGTCAACCGTGAGAGCTTCAACCGGCGGTACACGCGGGTGACCTTCGGGCTGGACGACCCCAGGATTTGTGAAGTCTACCAGTTGTTAAGCCTCCGGCTGCCGTACGCTGAAGCGGTGCAGGAGCACATGCCTGACCGGCTCAACCGGCTGGACATATCGGGACTTCGTTTTCCCGAGAAATGGAACCGGTACACCGATTCCGAACATGAGAAAACCGTTCTCGGACAGTTGCGTGAGGCCGTGGAGGCTGCCGTGGAAGCGCAGGGTATCTTGCGGGAACTCGTTCCTCAGAGCACGCGCGGGAAACGCCAGTTCGACCTCCTGTCCATGAGCGCTGGGTGTATCGTGGCAAAGGCGCGGTTCGGCCTCCTCCTGCATGAAGGTCATACTATTCAGGAGGGGAAGTGTACCGGAGAGGATGCCCTCCGATGGTGTGCGCATCAAGCCGCAGCGATCGGCGCCTGGAAAGCGGCAAAGGAACGGCACCATGCGCTCCTGCTTGTATCAGGTTTTAAACCCGCGGTCGATTTCCTGAACGAACTGATGTTCGAAAATGCGGAACTCGTTTATCTGGAATACCTGGGCGCGGACATCGCATCGCGCATCAAGCCCGGTAAAGGTCCTTCTGAAGTGACACTGCCGTATCTCGACAACCGGGGAACGCCGTATGAGCGGGGGTATCAACACGGCGAGGTTTTCAGGGATGATATTCGGGAGGGAGTAGAATTCTGGGCCGGCCGGTGGCTGCACGATCCCTCCCCCTACCGGGTAGAATTGAAAAACAAAATGTTTTCATACGTTTCCGAACGTTTCCCTTTCATGATCGAGGAACTTCGGGGAATCGCCTATGGTGCCAATATGACCCTCGACGAGATATGGTGGTATAATATCTTCAATGCGGTCGGGAGAATTCCCGAGACACAAAGCTGCTCCAATGTAATTCTCAAGGCGGACGACGGCACCCTTCATTTCGGGAAAACGTCCGATATAGATCCCGATCAACGGGCGATGATGCTCCTCCGGCGTATCCGTGACGGGGAGCATGATTTCTACGTTATCGGCTGGAAAGGTACTATCTGGGTGGAAGCAGCTTTTACCGCTGCCGGGTTCGCCATCGGGCAGGATTCAGCCCCGGAACACCCCCGTCAGAGCGGGAATGGCATCGGCCAGCATTTCGGCGCCTACGGTATTCTTTTTGACACGGAGCGGGTCGGCGAGGCGGTGGCGGAATTCGCGGAAATTGATTTTGCCGGCAAGGGCCTCGTCTACGGTATAGCGGACAACTATGGTGACGCGGTGATACTGGAGAAGACCGGCACGGCTCAGGGTGTTCTGCCCCTGAACGATGCACAGGGTATCCTCGGCACCAACGACTACCAGTCACCGGAACTGGCGCCGTTTAACCGGCCAAGCTGCGAATCCTGCGAGAGACGACGGGATACATTCGCTTCATGGCTTCCCTCGGCGGCGACCGACAAACCAATTATTGCACTTTCTGACCTCCTGGCGGCACCGCCCTTCTGCCGTCCCCAAACCGAAGCCGCGGCGATCATGTCTTCTGCACGGAAAGAACTGTTGGTTACCGGTCTTCCCCCTTCGGAACGCATATACCTGAAGTGGGATTTCAGCGAGTAGAGAAAGGAGTTTTATATGAGCCCGTCAAAAAAATTCACCACAGAGGAAGCACAGCGCATCGGAGATCGCCTGGGGATAAACTGGGACGAGGTCGAACTCAACGAGTTTCGCATGGGGCTCGGTGTCGAGCTGGAACATGGAACCCGTGATCCAGAGACGAATGTGACCAACGATGACGAGACGCTCACCGGAAAGATAGCCCTGGCACACCTTCGTGAATTCAAAGATTATTATACCCGCCTGGAGAAACTGGAGGCGGAAGCTGAAGCGTACTGGTCTGAAAATCAGGGGTAATTTTAAAAATCACCACTCATCCGGACAAGACACGGGAGGACCGCCGAAACCCTTCGTTAAAACGTGCCTGCTTGCAGTGCTGAGGTACGCCAGCGTTCCCCCATGGATTATCTGAGATAATGGATTGAACCGATGATTTCCGAAGTATTCAGCTCACACACCTTTGTGTCAGGATTATCACGTCCATCGGATTTCTCTGCCTTCCTGCCCTTACCGGTCAGTGGATATTCCCATAGACATTCGTCAATGAAGTTCTTCCTCTCGAAGAGGTTGATATGATGGAACACACTGGCGCAGACCACTATTCTCTCATGGGAGCACACGTCCAGGGCGACCGGTGCACATTCCGGGTCTGGGCTCCTAACGCCGCTGAGGTCTATGTCGTTGGAACATTCAACGACTGGTCGAATACCGCACATCCCCTCACAAAAGATCCCGCCGGTTTCTGGTACGGTGACGTGCCGGGTGCCAAGCAGGGTCATGAATACCGGTACCGAATCGTCACCGCTGCCGGCGTATACCTGAAAAATGATCCCTATGCCCGGAATGTCACAAGCTCCATCGGAAATTCGATCATAACCGTTGATGCCTTCGACTGGGGCAAAAAACGTTTCTCCACTCCACCCCAGAACGAGCTCGTGATATACGAACTCCACATCGGTACTTTCGCCAAAGAACCGGGTGATGCTCCGGGCACATTGGAAGTCGCCATAAAACGCCTGCCGTACCTGAAGAGACTGGGCGTCAATGCCATTGAAATCATGCCCATCATGGAGTTCGCCGGAGGATTTTCCTGGGGATACAATCCCGCCCACATCTTTGCCATAGAGAGCGACTACGGCTCTCCCGTGTGCTTCAAGCACCTTGTCATAGCGGCGCATAAGCTCGGTATCGCTGTCATTCTCGATGTCGTTTATAATCATTTCGGCCCTTCCGACATCGACCTCTGGCAATTCGACGGTTGGAGCGAGAACAACAAGGGGGGAATCTACTTTTACAACGACTGGAGAAGCCTGACTCCCTGGGGAGACACACGGCCCGACTACGGCCGGACGGAAGTACGGGATTTTCTCTGCGATAATGCACTCTTCTGGGTGACTGAATATGATGTCGATGGCCTTCGGTTCGATGCAACGAGCTTTATTAGGAGCGTGCGCGGGCACGACAATGATCAGGGCGCTGACCTCCCCGAGGGCTGGAGCCTCATGCAAATGATTACTGATGGGATCAGGAAGCGGAAACCGGCGGGTTTTCTCATCGCGGAAGACCTGCAGAACAACGCATTCATGACCAAGCAGTCGAAGGACGGTGGTGCGGGATTTACCAGCCAGTGGGATGCCCGCTTCGTCCATGTTATTCGTCAGGCCCTCATCGGTTCAAACGATGCGGATCGCAACATGGAAGCGGTGCGCGACGCCATTCTCCACCGGTACTATCTTGATGCTTTTGAGCGGGTGATCTACACGGAGTCGCACGATGAGGTGGCGAACGGCAAGGCTCGCGTCCCGGAAGAGGTCGCACCCGGAGATGCCGCAAACTGGTATGCAAAGAAAAAATCCTGTTTGGGCGCTGCGCTGGTTTTCTCTTCCCCGGGAATTCCGATGATTTTCCAGGGACAGGAATTCCTGGAAGACGACTGGTTCCATGACAAGGATCCCATCGACTGGACGAAAAAAGAGCGCTTTGCCGGCATTCTCAAGACGTATCGCGACCTGATCCGGCTGCGGTTGAATCATAAAGGATTCACGCGGGGATTGTGCGGACAGAATGTGAACGTATTTCATGTTAACAACAACGACAAACTTGTCTGCTTTCATCGCTGGGACCAGAGCGGCCCGGGGGATAGCGTCGTGATCGCCGCCAATTTTGCCGATCGGTCGCATACCGATTACGTTATCGGCCTTCCCCACGCCGGTGAATGGAAGGTGCGTTTCAACAGTGATGCACAGATATACGATGCGGAGTATAGTGGTCTTGTGTGCTCCGATATCGATGCGGAAGAGGAGGGGCAAGATGGGCTTCCCTGCCGTGGGAAAATCACCATCGCTCCCTATAGCTGCCTCATACTTTCATGCGATGAGTAAATATGACTGGGGTATGTTCATCGGCGGCAGTGACGCCGTTTGGCCGGGGCATGTCACCGATCCTCACCGTGAGACAAACTGAAAAGCGTACAGCTTCGTCCCGCGCATTTTGATACGCAGCCGCACCGGTTTGCCCGCCAGTTCACCCACATCCGGTCCCTTGTGCCACCAGATTTCCTGCGCGGTACCGTTCCGGTCGATCGAGACCGCTTCCTCGAGGGTATAGCCCGGAAAAGCCAAACCGTTTTCATCCTGGAGCTCGACCCAGAGTTCACCCAAACCGCCGCAGTCGGCGTTCAGCTCGAGCCGGTTGCCCGCGAACATGAGCGGCGGGGTTACCAGTTCTCCACCGTCCGGACCGGAGTCGATCGACATGAATCCATCGAGTCGTTGAACCGTGCGCATAACCGTCTGCCCCGTCAGGCCCTGCTTCTCAGCGGCTTTCTGTGAAATATGCGTGCGGCGACATCCGTAATAATACTGGTAGAGGTTGTCGCCCCTGCGGATCATGCCGATGCCCATCAGGATGAGGCCGCTGTCAATGTCCCCCTCGGTGCCGGTACGGTTTGTAATCAATCCGGTGCGCAGGTACGGTTCGCGAATCCGGGTGAACGAGATTCCATCCCGGCTCACCGCACACTGCACTTCGAAGAGCCCGTCACCCTCGACATCACCCCGCAGGTCACGCCCGTAACTCTGGGCCCTCTTCTCCCGGGCACCGTAACCGTAGGTACGAAACATTGAGGGAAACGCGAGGTACACGTCCTCCGCCCAGGGGTACACAACAACATTCGGATTGTACAGGTCGGTATTGAACGGGTCAGTGCTGTCAGGACCGAGGACGACCGCCATCTCGTTCCAGATGTAGCCATAGCTGCCATCCGGTGTCCGTTCGCGGTTATTCCTGTTCGTGTAAGGCCAGGGCATGTCCATCAGGTCGGCCATTTCCGTGCGGACCACGGTGCGGCGAAAGCTGAAGGGGTAGCCCGGCGCCTCGGGAAAGCCACGGAGATAGGCGACATAGCGGTCTATGCGTGGATCGTACAGGCACTGGTTCTGACTGTCGCAGAGGAAGGGAACGGCTATCTCCGGGACGATCTCCCATGAAAGGCCGTCCCGCGAGCGGAAGAGATAGAGCATGCGATTTTCAAGCTTTTCTTTATCCCTTTCCCGGAGACCCCATGTCTTGGTGCTTGTTATGTCCCATAGTGCCTTGAAGGGGTAGATCCGGTCTTTCGGATCGATGAATACCGAACCTTCGCGGCAGTCGGGGAACACGAGCGATTCGCCGCGGGGTTCGTTCCAGCTGATTCCGTCCTTCGATATTGCAACCGCATAGCCACCATCAACCTGGTAGTACAGATAGCAGGTGTCCTGGTAGTCAACGACTCCCACGTAGCCTTTCGGATCGAGAGGAAGCTCGACCGGCCCGGCTTTCACCGGCGAATTCATGCAGAAGCTGATCCCGGTGGACGTTTCGATAAACCGGTCATCGATGAAGAGCTGCTTATTCGATCCAATGGGTAGAGCGCTGACTGGCTGTTCTTCGGCCACGGAAAGTGATGGAAGAACGCAGAGTATAATTGCCAGGAAAAATGTCGATCGAATCATGAACGCTACCTCATATGAAAGAATTGTTTTCTACACTCTTTTCTGCGATTTTAGTATACAGCCATTATTCTGCCGAAAAAAGGATTTTTTCGGCAACACTGACAAGCGCGTCGTGCCAGCCGTTTGATAAACCGCGTTTCGGGAAGTGCGGCACTCCCCGGGCATAAAAAAGTAAGGACCGGCGGTTAAACCGGTCCTTGTCGCATAACCTTTGCCAGAAGGCTTACGTTCCTAAAAAGATGAGTAACACGCAGGATGACATATCCCGGATGTCGGCATCTTTACGATGACTATTCATGCAACATATATGCCAAAATCATAAAAAACTGGCGCAATATGTTGTATATACAAGCATTATGTTGCTTATATCCCGATGCAACTCGGAATTCGACTGCCTTCCCCCACGGGAAATTTTTGCAGTGCTACGGGATGTTGTTTCCTCTTCCAACAGGAAAAACCTGCGCCAAACCGCACCATAGCTGCCCGGACTCGGATACCGGGAAACACGGTATCTTTCCCGGGACGGTTACCGCATCAGTCCGATCATGCTCATGTCAATCGGCTCGAAACCCAGTTTCAGAACCGGCGAATCCGGTTCGAGGGTGAAGTCGCCGTTCTCCGGATCGACAAATTTTGGATCGGCCGCGATACTATGCTGTTCAATTCCGTACTGGCGTTCCTGCTTGAGGTGCCGCGTGCCCCAGTCCGGATCAGCGGTATTGAAGTAGCAGTTTTCATCGGCGTCGCAGCCTCTGAGTCGTGGAATCTCGCCGGTGCCGTAGAACCGTTCCTCCAAGTATGGCTTGCTGTCACGGTGCGTTGCATAGAGTATGTTCCGTCTGATCACCGAACCATCGAGCGGGCCGACTTCGAGTGAAATGTACCCGCGGTGGTCGTGATCCGGGCTCAGGTTGGCGATAATGTTGTTGGTGATCGTATTTACGCCCTTGATGGCAATACCGTTGCCCATACCGCGGTTCCGGAAGATGATGTTCCCGTGGATGATCGTCTCGTGCTGGTCGTCGTCACAGCGAATCGATGAGCAAATCGTCCGCGATGCGGTATCATGGAGGTAGTTGTACCTGATGACATTGCCTCCCCCGGTTCCCGAGATGTAAAGGTAATTACCGTCAAAGAGCTTCTGCATGACATGGTGCATCTCGTTGCGCTCGACAATGTTCTTACGGCCGTGCATGAACGGTTCACGTTCCTTCCAGGTAAGATCGGTTATCTTGCCGCCGGTGGCGTTTTTGAACTCGTCCCAGCGAACCGACTTCGAACATTCCGCATTGCCGTTGGGATCGAGGCCGATCCTGCCGCTGATGATGACCGCTGTGTAGGGTGTGTGGTGAATGAGGTTGTTCGCGATGTGGTTCTCGCCGCTCTGCCAGACAAAGACTGCCGCCGACTGCCGGTAAATCTGACCGATATGGTGGATGTTGTTGTTTGAAATTTCGTTTCCCCGGTTGACATCCTTCGTGCCGAATCCGTAACCGTTCAGAAGAATGCCCACAGCGCCGAGTTGTGAGATCTCACAGCCGGTGATTCGGTTGTTACGGCAGTGCAGGTCGAGGCGTATACCGGTACTGCCGGCGTTCGTGATCGTGCAGTTCTCAATGGCACAGTTCTCGGCACCGCGGAGTCGCACCATGGCGGACGGCCGGTCGAACATTTCCCAGTCGTGCTGGAGTCCCCGGCCGATCCGGTCTGCTTCCCACTTGTACCGGTCGCCGTGGGTGAAGGTAATTCCGCGGAACACGAGGTTTTTGACCGGCGTATCGACAGGGCCGTCGTAGTCGATGCCCCCCTCGATGCGGAGCAGTTCGGTCAGCATCGGGGCGACGATACGCTCGCCGGGTGTTTCCCCTTCCGGCCAGAGATAGATCGTTCGGGTGGCGGTATCCAGCACCCACTCCCCTGGCTCATCGAGGGCTTCGTAGACATTTTCGATCCAGATGCTCAGGAAATCGTCGGGCATGAAGAGCGCTTTGCCGATGGGATACGTCCCCGGTTCGGTCGTCCTGGCGATGAGCTTTTCCTCGTCAACGGACTCGAGGGGAAGTATGTTGAGCGCCCAGGCGGCAGTCGGAATGAGGAGCACCTCCACATCCTTCAGGTTTGACCAGTTCTTCATCCTTCCCGCGGGGAAATGGATGGTATACCGGTTCTCCGTATCGCTGAACATCGACATAAAGTACTCCCACGTATTGTCGCCGTTCGTTGGTCGGAAACCGGCGCTGCGGGCCCGGGGAAGCCGCTTTTCACCTTCGTACAGGGTGAAGAACAACCCGAGTTTCTCCGGCACCTTGGCTGTCCACAGGTTGCCGCGGGCTTTATCCGGTATACCGTCGGGGATGGTGGCAGACTTCGTCCATCCTTTGATCGGGACGCCGGGAGTAAAGACCGGGATTTCACCCGGGTATGCCGCATAGGTTATGGTGCGCCCTTCTCCAGCGGTATCGTCCAGGGAGAAAACCACCGTGTCTTCGAAGCGGTAGGTTCCGCCGCGGACGAGTACCAGGATATCCTTTTCCGGCTGGTTATTCTTGAGTTTCCGAACGGCGTCTCGGGCCCGGCCGAGCGTGGCGAACGGTTTTTTATACGTGCCCGGATTCGAATCGTCGCCGTTGGCCATAATATAGAAATCGGCTTTCGGTATCTGGTTTTCTCCTGCACAGGAACCAATAATGAGCAGGGGAACGAAAAGCAGAAAAGCGGCCGTTAATCGGGAAAAGGTGCGCATGAGTGTTCCTCCGGTTTCGTTGAACGTCACGGGGTGAAGGATAGAACCCAAACATAGTTAGTAAATAATCTTACCGGTTAAGATAATCGGTCGACTTGCTCGTCGCAAGCGAAGTTCATACCGACAGGGTATCTTCGGCGTGCGGTCGATTACATCCTGACACAGCTGTACAAGAAACGGGAGGAAAATCGTAGGTGAAGTGGAGATTTTCCTGCGGTTAACAAAAATATTGACTTGGCCGGGGAATCCCCATATTTTGTAGTATCGACGGTGTGGGATGGTACGATAGGGGTACGAAAGGGTGCTACGTGAAAATATGCACAGCCCGGTTTATTCTTTCCCCGTTTCACTCGAAGAGGCGAAACGTATCCAGGAAGAATTTCGTGACCGCGTTGATCTCTCCGATGCCATAGTGAATATAGATGAAATAACGCTTATCGGCGGTGCCGATGTTTCGTTCATTACCTCTTCCCATCTTTCCGGCACCCGTGCCGGGATACAGAAGAGCGTCCGGGCTCTTGCCGGTATTGTCATTATCGATATCAAAGACAATCGTATCGTTGAAACGGTTTGTGCGACCGTTCCGGTAACGCTGCCCTATATCCCGGGTTATCTCTCTTTCCGTGAAGGCCCGGCCTTGTGTGCCGCATTTGAAAAACTCACGCGTCTTCCGGACGTCATGGTCTATGATGGTTGCGGAATCGCGCATCCGCGGGGTTTGGGTTTGGCGTCGCATATGGCTCTCCTGACCGGAATACCATCGATTGGTTGCGCAAAATCGATTCTCTGCGGCACCTGCGATGAGCCGGGAATGAACCGGGGAGATTGGTCTCCCCTGGTATACAAAAACAGGCGCGTTGGGACGTGTTTACGGACGCGTGACCGGGTGAAACCGGTCTATGTATCTCCCGGGAGCGGATTCAGCATCGAGACCGCGACCGAGGTAATTCTGGGACTTGCCCGGAAATACCGGCTGCCTGAGCCGACACGGCGCGCCCATAATCTGGTAACTGTTGAAAAAAAATCTTTCAGTCATACAGGTGTAAGTCTTGATTAAAATACACGCAGCAACGTACTTTCTTGTGTGGGGAGGAACCAATGGAAATGATATTTCCTAAGTGTCAGAAGTGCTCAACAGGAATGCTCATTCCTCTTTCAGACTATGGTCGGGAGGGCGCCTCCATAATGTATAAGGCCTGGGTATGCACCAATCCGGAATGTGGATTTAATCTGAGAATCGACAACGGTGAGATCAGCATGGGAAGGTCGATCGGGATATCAGAAAAATAATCCCCACAACACATTACCAGCACGCGCCACAGGAATGCGTTACACGTGTTTTTCGCCTGTTTCGCGAAAGGAAAATCTTTGTACAGTCAGCACCAGGGGCTACAGCCGCTCATCACGACGCCTGACAGCATGAACCTGCGCTGACATCCCCCCCGGAATGTGGTACAGGACAGTGAGTCTCAATAAATTCAGTTCAAACTATACGTTTAAAATTATCTGCGTCGTTTGTGCGATCGCCCTATGGTTCAACATTGCAACCAAGTCACGGTATAACCACAAGATATATATTCCTATCAGGTACACCGATCCTTCATCCGGGTACATGCTCGCGAGCACACCCCCGGAGAGGATCTATGTTGATGTTTCGGGTTCCGGCAAACAGCTGATGCTGTTAATGCTAAAGAATATTGTCTATCCCGATCGGAGCTATGTCACAGTCAATCTCGCCGAGTATCCGAAGGGAAGGCATCTGGTATACCTGGACAAGGAAAAGATCGTGCTCTTCCGCGAGGAGAAAATTCGGATCGAAAGCATACTCTATAATTCATACTTTCCGGTCGTTATCGACAAAAAGGTCAAGCGCACCGTGCCGGTGGACATGGCGGAACTCCCGGACCTCGAGATGGAAAACGGTTTCGTCCTGAACGGCGCCCCTGTCGCTCGCCCCGAATTTGCCATCATCGAAGGGCCCGAAGACATTGTCAGCACCATCGGGGCAGTTAAGATACAATCCCTGGCAAAAACCGTGCTCTCTCTCGCAGATACACTCGTTCAGGCACACCTCGATACGAGCATACGTTTTTCGTCGGTATCCCCCAGCGAAATCGCGGTCTATTTCCCTGTCGAACCGCTCAGAACAAAACTGTTTCGTACTATCCCGCTCACCTATCGAGGATTTCGCCGTAGCGCCAGACCGACGCTCATCCCCGACACCCTTTCGGTGATGATCCAGGGACCGGAGTCGATCGTGTCGCGGTCGCGCGCCGAAGATATCAGAATCGAGATCAATTACCCGGACTACAGCCGGCAGGTTTCCCAGGGCGACAGCCTGATCAAGCCGGAGATATTGTACCCGGAGGGCATCACCAGTGTCACGATCACACCGGGTGTTCTTCGTGTCCCTGTCAGGTAACCACAACCGGTTAAGGCGTGCTCAGGGAAGCGTGAAGAGGGTCGGGGACACAGGATTGTTCTCACGTTCCCGTTCAGAAGACATTTGCTCGAGAGAAATGGCGAAGGTATTTTTTTTACGGCTCTGCGGTTACCGGCGTTTCGCATCCCTTCCATGAACAGGGGAACCACCAGTGAACGTTCTCGGCATCGAAACATCATGCGATGACACTTCGGCTGCGGTCTACAGCACGGAGCAGGGTCTTCTCTCCTCGGTTATATCCTCGCAGCTTGAGCATGCGGAATTTGGCGGGGTTGTGCCCGAGCTTGCCAGTCGCGCCCATCTCTCGTTGATGCTCCCGGTGATAGAACAGGCGCTGGACGAAGCAACGTGCCGCCTCGGTCTCATCGACGGTATCGCGGTGACATCGGGGCCGGGCCTGGTGGGTTCGCTCCTGGTCGGGGTAAGCGTTGCAAAGGCGCTCGCCATAGCCCGCGATTTACCCATGATCGGCGTCCATCACATCGAGGGTCATATCCAGTCGAACTTCCTCGAGGAACCGCTCCCACCGTACCCGTCCATCGTCCTGGTCGTTTCCGGCGGGCATACCGAACTCGTCCTCATGGAAGAGCCCCTTGAATACCGGGTTCTCGGAGCGACACGGGACGATGCCGCCGGTGAATCCTTCGACAAAATCGCAAAACTTCTTGGCCTTGGGTATCCGGGCGGGCCGGCAATTCAGGAAGCTGCTGTCGATGGCGACGATACGTTCGTACGGTTTCCTGTCAGCTCGGTTCCGAATTATGAATTCTCATTCTCCGGTCTCAAAACGGCGGTCATGGTATATGCCAGGGAACAGGGAGAGGATTTCGTCCACCGCAACCTCAAACATATCCTCGCTTCGTTCCAGCAGGCAGTCGTCGAGGCACTGGTGAGAAAAACGCTGAAAGCTCTCGACGAATACGCGATCGACACCCTTCTTCTGGCAGGGGGCGTCGCCGCCAACCGCTGCCTCAGGGATCGCCTGCGCACCGAAGCCGAACGCCGCGGATTCACCGTGTATGCACCATCAATCAGATACTGCACCGACAATGCCGCCATGATCGCCCGGGCAGGCCATGAACGGCTCATGCTCGGTTTGTTCTCGCCCCTGAATCTCAGCCCCGAGCCACGTCTCCCTCTCTAAGCGCCCCGGGCGTTCCGCATGCTCCTTCTCCCCGAACACAATCCACCAGTTGATACTTACAGGAAACCGTAATGAGAACACGGCGCACGATATTTTTTCATGGTAAAATTTGACGCTTCTCTGTATCTTTTACCGTATATTTCTCTTGGATACTTGTCAGAACAAACGGATACTGGGTGAACGCGAGGGCTGGAGACCGGATTCGGCCGGGAATTGAGGAACGTGGAACATACAGCACGACATATCGACAGGATTGCCCTCGAATTTACGGGCCTGCATCTCCCGATCCTCCTCCTGCTCATCGCGGCTGCGTGTGCGTTCTCGCTCTGGTACTATCGCGAAACCGTGCCGCCGGTCAGGGGATGGAAAAGGGGAGCACTCGTCACACTCCGTGCGGCCGCCTGTATACTCCTGCTCGTATGCCTGGCGGAACCGGTCCTGAATATGGTGGCGACGGTTACGAGGCAGTCGCGGGTGGCTGTTCTCCTCGATACCAGTTCATCCATGGCCAACGAGGGCGATTCGGCACGAATGAGCGAAGCACTCGAAGCACTCGGGACGATACGTTCCCATCTCGGCGATGCCGGAGAATACTTAGCATTCGACAGCGGTTTTCGAAGCCTGGAAGAAGGCGAGCCTCGTTTCACCGGTTCCGGAACGGACATTCTCGCGGGACTGGAGAAGGCGCACAGCGGGCGGGAGGTCTCCTCCATGATTCTCATTTCGGACGGACGCTGGAATCTCGGGGAGGATCCCGCTGCAGCGGCCCTTCTCGATGATATACCGGTAAGTACGGTCACCGTTGGCTCGGCCGAGTCGGAAACGGATGTTATCATCAGCAGGATATCGGCCGCACCGGTGGGTCGTGACGGCGAGACGCTCCCGGTAGAGGTCGTCATCTCTTCAACCCGTGTATTCCCGAACCCGGTTACCGTATCCCTCCATGAGGACGGCCGCATGCTCGCATCGGGCACGGTTTCGTTTCGCACGGCTACCCAAACGCATTTTGCATTCGCCCTTCCCCTGCAAGGCGCCGGCGATCATACGTACAACGTTAAGATCGATCCGCCCGGGGATATCTGGACAGAGAATAACGAGCGACTGTTTCGCGTGCACGTTCTCAAGAGTTCGTTCCACATACTTCTGGCCGCGGCAAAACCCTCTGCCGATCTTGCCTTTCTCCGGCGTGCGATAGAGTCCGACGACTCGTTCGATCTGCAGGTCGTGGTAGATGCGGGCGTCGCTGAAAAGATACGCGGGCAGTTCCCCGATGATTTTTCAGGGTACGATGCCCTCATATTACTTCACTGGGGTGGCACCGCGCTCACGCCGAAAAACGCACAAAACATCGACAGGTGGGTCTCCGGCGGAGGCGGCATCTGGCTCCTGGGGGATTCGTCTCCCCATGATCCGGGACCGTCGATGCTGAGCAGGGTCTTTCCGGTTACCTTTCCAGATAGGACCGTCCGTTCCCCGGGGCAGTTCACCATCCTTCGCACGGTGACCGGTGAAGCCCACTTCATCACGGCGGGTGAAGGAAGAGGTGTGGTCGATTGGCACTTACTCCCCCCCATCTCGGCGGTGATGGCCATTCCCGAAGTCACGCCGGAGGGGAGTGTACTGGCACAGGCGTCCACAACCGATGCGGGGGAGATGGTTGTTCCCGCCATAATCTCCGGAAAGCACGGATTGGGAAAAACGCTCGTTATGCCGCTCTCGGGCATCTGGCGCTGGCACCTCATGATGGAGGGAGCCGGAAAAGGCGGAACATTCTATCGTGATTTTGTCATCCGGGCAGTGAACTGGCTGACATCTGAAACGGAAACATCACCCCTGACAGTTGCCACCGATCAGGGCACCTATTTGAGCGGCCAGGAGGTTCAGTTCGAGGCGCGGCTTTACGACGACATCTATAGCCCGGTTTCCGGGGCGGAGATTTCGCTTGTGATCGACGGCGAGCCATCATCAAAAATCATCCTCCAGGAAACGAAGCCCGCTGTCTATACTGAAGCGCTCAGGAGAATGGGCGAGGGTGATCATGTTTTCACCGCTGTTGCGTACCAGAGCGGAATTCGCACCGCCGAAACTACTGGAACGTTTTCCGTTCAGCGGTTCTCACTCGAAATGCTGGACGTCACGCCAAATCCGGCTGTCATGGGGGCAATCGCGGCGATGACCGGCGGCATCAGCGTGACCAGCGCCGGGGTGGATTCCATACTCACATTGTTCCCTCCTGTGTTCGAAAACGAACGCACCGAGGAGAAATATTCTCTTTACCTGAGCCTTGTCATGCCGATGGGTATGATCTTGTTTCTCACCATCGAATGGGCGCTTCGCAAGCAGCGGGGAATGCTGTAAGAGATGACCGGGAGCATGGATTGAAAACACCAAAGAGACACTCACCACCTTTATTGACGATTAGTACGGTATGTTATATTCGAGGTGATAACCATGGTTTCAGCGCCTGACAAACCACCTGAGGCAGCTCCACCGGAAGCGATAACCTCAAGCATGTACAGCGCCGGTATGCTGGTCACTGTCACAGGCATAGCTGTCAACATTATCCTGATCGTCATCAAGCTCGCCGGCGGTATGATCGGTAATTCGGCCGCGATGACCGCCGATGCGGTACACTCCGTATCGGACTTTATCACCGACATCGGTGTTTTCGTTGGCCTGCGCTTTCTAGCAAAACCGGCGGACCGGAACCATCCATACGGGCACGGCAGGTTGGAAACCACCATCTCGCTTTTCATGGGTCTCATCATCATCCTGACCGGCCTAGGTATAGCAAAGAACGCGGTAGAGAGCATTATCGCCGCCGTACGGGGTACGTTCCCCGAGATACCCGGCATGATCGCCCTCGCTGCCGGCATCGTTTCCATCGTCTCGAAAGAGGCCATGTACCACTATACCAGGGCGGTGGCGAAAAAGAGCGGCAGCCGCACCCTTGAAGCGAATTCGTGGCACCATCGCAGTGATGCCTTGTCGTCGGTCGGCACGGTTATCGGTATCGGCGGCGCTATCCTCCTCGGAAACCACTGGACTGTGCTCGATCCGATCGCCGCTGCTTTTGTCAGCATCCTGGTTGTCAAGGTCGGTATCGAGATTGGATGGAAAGCCTTCAGAGAGATCTCCGACGAAGCATTGCCCCCGGAACGGGAACGCCAGATCACCGAGGCGATTCTCCGGATTGCGGAGATACGGGAATTCCATAAACTGCGGACAAGGTCGCTCGGCCGATATGTCACCGTGGACGCCCACATCTGTGTCAACCCGAACATATCGGTGCGCGAAGCCCATAATATCGCCACCAGGGCGGAAACCGCCGTCCGCGAAGCTCTCGGAAATGCGGCCTTTGTCACCATCCACATCGAACCGGACGAAAGCAGCCCTCCCCTGTAACATTCCCCATAGGCGCGACTGGTACAAATTCTCCGGTAGCCGGCAAAAAGGTACTTGCAATCAGGTGCCAATCGTGTTATAATTATTGTTTATGTAACACAATCCACAGATAAGGAGTGCTTATGGGCGGCAATACCATCGTCCGTTTCGGCGTCTCTATCGGTTCACGGCTTCTCGGAAGGTTCGACACCCTCATCGATGAAAAGGGCTACACGAATCGTTCCGAAGCCATTCGCGACCTCATCCGCGACAAACTGGTTGAATCGGACTGGCTCAACCGGGATGAAGAGCGTGAATCAATCGGGACAATCACCATCATCTACGATCACCATACCCGAGAGATTGGCGACCGGCTGACAGACCTTGAACACGACCATCATGACCTCGTCATATCGAACATGCACGTGCACCTGACGCACGATTCCTGTCTTGAGGTTATTGTTGTCAAGGGTTCCGGCAAGGTTATCCGACAGTTTGCCGATACCATCATCAGCATCCGCGGAGTGAAGCACGGGAAACTTGTGGTGGCAGGCTTGGTCGAAGACGGCGAAGAATAACCGGCCGTTCCGCAGACGCTGGTTTATACCATAACCGGTGCACGGATCGGCTGCTCCACTTTTGAAAGAATCGCACCATGCATATTCCACCAGGATTTCTCTCCCCGAATGTGTGGATTCCCATGACCGGCATATCGGTGGCGGGGGTCGGCTATGCGCTGAAGAAAATCGGCGACCTCCTCTCCGAGCGCAAAACCCCGATTATGGGAGTCATGGCAGCCTTTATCTTCGCCGCACAGATGGTCAATTTCCCTGTGCTGGGAGGGACATCCGGCCATCTCCTCGGCGCCGCCCTCGCTGTGGCGATTCTGGGTATGTGGCCCGCGATAATTACCCTGACCTCGGTTGTGCTCGTCCAGGCGCTGCTCTTTCAGGACGGGGGTCTCGAAGCCCTTGGTGCGAACGTATTCAACATGGGAATTTTCAGCTGCCTTATCACCGGTGCGGTTCTCGGTGTGGGACGAAGAATCGGTCAGCGGGCGTTTTATCCTTCCGTTGCCTTCGCCGCATGGCTTTCCGTCGTGAGTGCCTCGTTCTTCTGCGCACTCGAACTCGCGCTCTCACGGACTATTCCCTTGAAGGTCATTCTCACAGCGATGCTTGCAGTTCACACGGTCATCGGCGTTTTCGAGGGAGTAATCACGATCATCGCGCTCCGGTTTATCACCGCGGTTCATCCCGGCCTGATCATGCATGCACCCCCTCCTGCAGAAATCGCTCCCACCGCGGGGGAACAGGCAGCAGAACCGCTTTCGGAGGGATCGGGAAATACATGAAACGTTTCGTCCTCATTATGCTCGCCGTTTCCCTCGTTCTGGCAGGGGCGGTTTCGTGGTTCGCTTCTCAGCAACCGGACGGTCTCGAGCGGGTGGCGTTAGATACCGGATTCATGGAGAAGGCCGGGGATCACCCATTCAGGATATTCTCCGCGTATACCGTACCCGGACTCGGCCCATTCTGGTCGAACGCGCTTGCGGGAATCATCGGAACGCTCGCAGTCTTCGGTGTCACCATCATTCTGGCTAAACTGGCAATCCGTACAAAAAAACAGGATCATCGCCGTGCACCATCTTCACATTGACCGCTTCGCCGGATATTCAAGCCCTGTTCATTCCCTCGATCCGCGGATTAAACTCGTCGCCGTCCTCGTCTTCATCTTGGTGACGGTGCTTACCCCTGATGGTTACTTTGCCTCATACGGCCTGTACTTTGCCGCGGTTGGGGCGGTGCTGTGTATTTCGCGTGTGCCGATCTGGTACCTCATGAAACGCTCGCTGCTCATCATTCCATTCGTCCTGGCCATATCGCTGTTCGTACCGTTTATCACTCCCGGCCCGGTACTTCGGGAACTCGCGCTCGGGCCGTTCCATTTTCACGTTACCTCGACAGGTCTTGTCCGGTTTTTTTCACTCGGGCTCCGGGCGTTCGTTTCATTCATGGCGGTTATCGTTCTCGTCTCAACAACACGTTTTGGCGATCTTATGTGGGCGGCAGGCCGGCTGGGAATGCCGTCACGGTTGGTTATTATCGTGTCGTTCATGTACCGCTACCTCTTTATTCTGATCGATGAAGCCTCGCATATGATACTCGCCCGCGATCTCAGGAGCGGCGGGAAAAAGTACGGATCCCTTCTTCTGGCTTCGGGCGGTATCGTCGGAGCGCTGATGGTGAGGAGTTTTGATCATGCGGAAAAACTCTACCAGGCCATGTTGCTCAGGGGTTATTCCGGCCGGACCGTTCTTGCCCGGTCGCACAGGGTGGGCATCCGGGATAGTGTGTCTGCACTCTTGTTTCTCTCACTCATTGCCGCCGGTTTTCTTCTGGGGAGGATGATGCATGGCTGAGTATGCGCTGAATTTCAATGATTTTTCCTACACCTACGAGGATGGCACCGCGGCGCTCCGAAATATCACCTTCACCGTCGGTCATGGTGAATCTGTCGGCCTGATCGGCCACAACGGCTCGGGAAAATCAACCCTTCTCATGAACATCGTGGGGATCATGGATCCGGACAACCGGGTTGTTGTCGATGGTATGCCGGTGACAAAATCATCGCTCAGCGAGATACGGCAGCGGGTGGGGTATGTCTTTCAGGACTCGCACGACCAGCTCTTCATGTCGAGCGTTCGGGAGGATGTTGCTTTCGGCCCCCTCAACGCGGGACTCTCGCCTGAAGAAGCTCTCGGGAAGGCGGCTTCCGCACTCGAAGCAGTCGGGCTCGCGGGATTCGGCGACCGTATATCGTACCACCTCTCCGGCGGAGAAATGCGGCGGGTCGCCATTGCCACGGTTCTCGCCATGTCGTCCGACATCATTGTCATGGATGAACCGTCATCGGGCCTCGATCCGCGAGCGAAACGTGAGCTTGCCGGGCTCATCAGGTCACTGAACGGCACGAAATTAATTTCCTCGCACGACCTCGACTTCATCGGGCGCTGCACCGACCGGGTCATACTGCTCAACAAGGGGGAAATCGCTGCCGAGGGCGCAACAAAGGACATCTTGGAGGATCGGGAACTGCTTGAGAAGAATGGTTTGTGATCCCTCACTGTTTATCCTGACCTGCCGTTTGAATCGGAGAAGTAAATTTTAAAAGAGGACTTTGAGCGGATTATGAAGGAGTAACATAAATTTCTCCGGGTGCTTTTCCCAACGAAAGAAGCATTGAAGTCTCTCTCAACCACCGGAAGGCCGTGGCCTTCTCACTTTTTCGCCCCGCGACATATCTCAGAAAATCTGAAGCGGCACCCGACCGCCACATTGAACCGCACTTCAGTCGCCGGTGCGAGATCGAGAATGGGAACAATTTCCCCGAAAATGTCGAACGGCGCATAGGTAAAAATATAGGACGCACCCAGAACGAACCGTGCCCCGAACCGGGCATCATCCCCTGCCTTGAACCGCGCCCCGACACCGTAGTACAGGGGAAACCTCCCGCTGTCATCGACCTCGAAGGCATCGTCAAGCACCTGCCAGTTATGCCAGAGCATATCGGCATGGATGTGCAGATCGGGCTCGTCCG
>CAYWBT010000035.1:0-19869 GCA_964456585.1 uncultured bacterium | reverse complement strand
GCCAGACTCAAGGTCGAGCCGTACGTCGGTATCGTGGTCTCTGCGGTCTCCTCGGTGACCGTGATCCCTACACTGATCCTTCCGGTCGATAACGATGCCGAAGCTCGGGAAATCGCGGAATCGGCTCGTTTGGATACCGGTAGCGGCGGTTCTGTCGCGCTCGCTTTTTCCTGGAAAGGACGCGCCTGTTCCTACACGTTCACACGAGGTGACGATGGTTTGATCCTGGAGAAGTAAGATCGGTCGGATTCGTACCGGTGAAAAGCATTCACCATCGGTCTCGTCGACCAGACGTACTGGTGATACCATTCACAGAGAGAGAGAAAAATCATGGTGAAAAAAATTGTGTCGGCGCTTGTTATAAGCCTCCTTCTTATACCAACCGCAGGTTCGGGTGATATATCACGGGATGATATTGATCGCGCTATAAACAAAGATCGCCTCAGCCACCCCTACCTCCGCTTTACCGATAACGATAAACCTGCCATCCGGGAACGTATCGCGAACGATCCGGATTACCGCGATGTCATGGCACAGGCGCTCGCCGAAGCGAACCGTCTCATGTACACGCCGGTTGAGGAACAGCCCCCCCTCCCGGCACCGAATCCACGATTCAACACGGACTGGGGGTATGAGAATTTTCTTCTGGACAATACACGGCGGGCGCATCAGCTGGCGTTCGTCTACCAGATAACCGGCGAGGAAAAGTATGCGCAGAAGGCGTTCGAGTTTATCAGGGTCGTCTGCAACATGCCAACCCTGGTGCATGGCGCACACAAGTTCGAGGTCATCTACGACCGTGTCTGGCCCTGGAATGTTCCCGACGATCAACCCGCATTCGGCTACAGCCAATGGATGGACCACCTCGTTTTCCAGATCGCCGATGTCTACGACTGGCTCTATACTGCGCTCGACAAGCGGCAGCGCGACCAGATCAGGGGCGCCCTGCTCGAAAAAGCGATCCTGCCGGTACGCGGCGCCTACGAATACCACTGGTGGGCGACAGCGTATCGGTGCAACTGGTGCGCGGTCTGCAATTCCAGCCTCGGAATGGCGGCTCTGACACTGCTCACCGAGGACCCCCAGCTCTCGGACGTTGTTGCCGAGTCCTACAACCGAATCTACCGGGTTTTCGACGAGATCCGCGGCGGCGGCTGGCAGGAGGGCATGGGATACATGAGCTACTGCCTCAGTTGCGGCCTGACATTCACCGATGCACTCAACCGCTTGACCGGGGGAAAATACAACCTGTATGAGCATCCCGAGCTCGAGGCGGGGGTGCTCACCTTCATCTACGGTCAGTTCCCCGGCGGCAAGTCGGTGCACTTTGGCGATGCCGGCGGCGGCGGGGTCGGTTCGTACCAGGTGTTCAACGACATCATGCTCGAGACCGGCAACAGGTATGCCGCCTGGCTGAGAGAAAACCTGACGGCGAACAAGGTCACCGTAATCCTTGACATCCTGAAACCGAAGAGCACGGTAGCGCCTGTCCTGCCGTCCGAGGTTTCGATGTACTACCCCGCTGTCGACTGGGTGATTATGCGGAGCGACTTCACCGATCCGGACAAGGTCTCCATCGTCGGGAAGTCGGGATTGAACGATGATCCGCACCACGGCCATCTCGACCAGGGGCACTTCAGCCTCTATTGGCGCGGTGTGGAATTTATTTCCGACCACGGCAGTGCGGGATACGACCGCAAGTACTTCGACAAGGAACGCTGGGATTATCCGCTGGCTTCGAGCATCGGACACAACACGGTCATCGTCAACGGCGAAAAGCAGCTTCCCTGCAAGATCAAGAATGAACCCTGGAACTTCCAGTATGGTGGCAAGGTTGTCGAATTCAGGCCGGGCACGGAACGCGACTATTCCATCCTCGATCCAACAAATGCCTACCCGAAAAAAGAACTGAAAAAATGGCGGCGCCATCTCTGCCTTGACAAACCGGTTGTAACGGTCGTTCTCGACGAGATCGAAAGCGCCGACGGTGCGGAAATTGAAGTCCGCTACCATTCGGCGGCACGCCAGGATGTGCGGGATGCTTTCACCATGCTTAAGAGCGATGCAGGCACCATGGCGGTGATCCCCGTCTCCGGGGACGACTGGGCCATTAAAACGGGGAAGCACGCCATCCTGATGGCACAGAAAAATGCGAGCCTGCGCTGGACACCCTATTTCGGCACTGTCCTCAAGGCACGCGGAGGGCGCACAGTTGTCGCAACCATCATCCTCCCGGTGGATGACGATGCCGAGGCGCAGGCGGTTTCCCGTTCGGCACAGTTGTCGTTCGATTCTGACGGAAACGTGAAGCTGGCATTCACGGCTGAAGGAGAACGACACGAGTACCGCTTCAGCAAAATGCGTGATGGCCTTGTGCTTGAATAGCAGAAAAAGCGAAAGGGCGGCACATAAATGCCGCCCTCTTTTTGTTTCTTACAGGATTTTGTGACTATGATGCGGAAACCGGTTTCAGTTTTTCGTAGTCAATGATAACCTGGTCACCACGGTACTGGTAGAAGCGATAGAGGATATCCCCTTCCTCGCCGACCTTGCGGACGAGGTAGTTTTTGGAACTATCATCCGGCTTCCAGACTTCGAAGGAATGCCTGTCGCCGTTTCGAACAGAGAAGGTAACTCTGACATCTGGTGCCATTTCGCCTGCACGGGGAATATCACCGCCCGAGGCAAATGAATCACACCGCAACTCTGCGATAATCCTGGCAAGATAGTTGACCCTGTTTCGATCGACCGGTTTCTCCACCCCGTTCTCGGTATAGACCCAGAGGGTGTCGGCACGGGTGAGAGTACGTGTCTGGTTTCCTTCGACTGCTTCGATGCTTAAAAGATCGTCCATGTTGAAGTTGTACAGGGTCTTGTCCCGCCACCCATCAGCGTCTTTTACCACCTCCTGGGAGATCATACCTCGCCAGAGCTCGATATCATTTGACCCGGCCTTACGGGCGTAGTAATGCCCCAGCTCACTGGTCTGCTTGCCCACGATCACGTCGATGATGGGATTTCCCGCACTGTATATCTTCATGTTCGTGCCGGTCGAGTCACTGACCATGTAACGGCTTTGCGCTTCTTCCCGCGACGAAATAACGCCGTCTACATACGTTTTAAAGATATCCTCGATCGTGGTTTCAACCGACTGTTCATATGCCTTGTATTCGAAAGGCTCGGTGATGAACCACTCACCGTTCTTTTTCTCGAGCACGATATGTCCGCGCTTGACACTGTTAAACTCTATTTTATCGATATCGGGTTTCTGACCCTCGAAGAGTGGAGTCGATCCTTTTGACTTTTCCCGCGGATTGAGAGAGGTAGCGAGATAAATAACAACAAGGAGAAGAAAAACAATACCTAAAAGCATGGTTGATTTATTTTTCATCAATTCACTCCCGACGTTATGACTGCATCATCAGCACTTTTTTACGGTGACGGCGCGCCTGCCAGAGGATGATCCCCATGACAATGACCAGTATAACCGGCCCGATCTGGTTGAACCACTTGATAATCTTCTTCGCGTAGGTTGGCGTTTCCTTCAACGGCTTGAGCCTGAGCTGCTTCGAACGGATCGAAATGAGATTTTCGGCCTGCACGAGCCAGTCAGCGATATTTTGGATGAACAGGAGATTAACCGGGCCTGCGCTGCTCATGTACTCGTCGAGCGCCATGTAACCGTCGCCAATGACGATGACCCGGTTCTCCGTCTCCGCTTTTGCCGTGAACGGACCGTCATACTCGACCTCGACGATCGTGTTTTCCTCATCGTCTCCGCCTTCCACGGTAATCGGTTTTTTCGGGGGCCCTGTTTCGGCGAAGTACGAGGTGAACGTCCCCTTCACTACCGCAGCGAGAGGAACATGCTTCTCGTTGAAGTCTTCCTTTGTCCATTGGCGAACGATATCGAGTCGTACGGACGGTCCCCGCTCCCGTCCGGAAAGCCCGGATGTGTAAGCAAGCCCCTCGATCTCGAATCCCTTTTCCGCTGCAAGCGAGGTATCAACAGAGGAGGGGAAAAAGGTCTGGATATGGGATAGTTCGCGGGTAACCATGTTTTCACGGTTGAACGTCGATATGTCGGGCAGGAACGGCACCTTGATCTGCTTGTTAAACGTGAAGAATCCCCGTCGCTGGGGAATGCTGACCGCGGCGCTTTTCTCATCGAACAGCAGGTCTTCGTTGATACCGATGCCGTAATTATTGAGGAATCCCTTGAGATTCAGGTCGCGCCGCTGGGCATACTGTTGCTGGAGGAACGCCTCGTACGCATTGGCGAATATGGATACCTTTCCCCCGTTGATGATGTACTGGTCGAGATTGAAGAGCTGCCAGTCGGAGAACCGTTCGCGCGGGGCGATAACGAAGAGTCCATTGAATTCATCGCCAACCGGCTCGTTCAGATCGACCGGGCGGATATCGAAATTCTTGCCGAGCACCTCGTAAATCTGCTGCATGGATACCTTCTGCTCCTCGGAGCCGGTTGATGCCATACCGAGCACCGGCAGCTTGATCGAGGTGAGACGGTTCAGGAGACTTGTGATTTCGTATTCCAGGTTGGTGATATTACTCATCACGGGAATCACCTCCCGTTTATCACCATAGATGAAAACCACACCCATGTATCCCTTTTTGAGCTCGATCTTGTCGTTAGCAACCGACTGGAACTGCTGTGGAGGAATGTTGAAGCCCTGCGCCTCCTTTTCCAGGTCTTCTTCGGTGCCCGGATCGATGAATTCGTAGTCGAGATGTCCCTTTGAATAGGCACGGTAGTCTTCTAGCATGTCGCGGAGGTACCGTTCGGCGTTATTGTATGGGCTGGGAAGATCCGGTGAAAAGTACGCCTTGACGATAACCTTGTCTTCGATCATGCTGACCATCTCCCTCGATGCTTTCGAGAGTGTGTACATTTTCGAACTGGTTAGATCGAGCCGTACAAAATTCCGCACGGCAATTGCGTTGATCATGCCCAGAATTCCCAGAACAAATAGTATCGAAATAATTGAAGAGGTGTTCAATTTTTTCATTGCAAGCTCCTCAACTCCACTTCCGGCTCTCGAGTGAAAGCCGTGACAGTGACAACATGAATACAATGACGGACAGGTAGTAGAGAACATCCCGTGAGTCTACCACTCCGCGGCTGATATTCGCAAAGTGATAGTCGATGCTCAAAAACTGCAGGACCGGCACCAGGAACGGCGGGATAATCATGAGAAATTTATCGATCAGAAAGAGTACGAAAATGATCAGAAACGCTATGATGAACGACACCACCTGATTCTTCGATACGGTGGAGGCGAATACACCGATCGCGATGTACGACGCACCCATGAGCACGAGCCCCAGGTAACCGCTGATCATCATTCCAATATCCGGCTCGCCAAGAACCATGATGGTCAGTGCATACGGAAACGTGAAGAACAGGGCTGCAACAAGAAGGCCGAGCGACGCCAGATATTTACCTATGACAATCTCCATGTCGGTGATGGGCATGGTAACTAAAAGCTCGATCGTTCCGCTCTTACGTTCCTCGCTCAAAAGTCTCATGGTGATGGCGGGTATGAAAAAGATGAAGATAAACGGAATGATATTGAATACACTCCTCAGCGAGGAGTCGCCGGAGAGAAAGAGTTCGCTCGTGAAAAACCATCCGGTCAGGAGGAGAAAAACAGTAATCACTATGTACGCCATCGGAGAAAAGAAATATGCGGAGAGTTCCCGGCGGAAAACCGGTAGTGCCTTTTTCATTCTATTCCGCCTCCCTGTGATTTGGTGAGCTGTCTGAATACTTCCTCGAGGTTGGTTTTGTGCTGATTCATGCCGTAGAGAATCCATCCACGCTCGACAATCGTCCTGAACAGCACCTCTCGAATGTCCCTGTCGCTTGGAATGGTCACATCCAACAACGTGTTGCCATTGCTATTGTTATCGGACACATTCTGCACTTCATCAATCCCGTCGATCTGGGAAAGAACATCCGGTGCCTCGTGGACTGCCCCCTGCAGCTCAAGGTGGATGACGGTTTTGCCGGCAAGCTCTCTCATGAGATCCTGCGTGCCGCCGTCAGCCACGATTTCGCCGGAGGATATGATCACCACACGTTTACAGACTGCCTCAACCTCGCTAAGTATGTGGGTCGAGAGAATCACCGTTTTTTCCGAGCCGATTTGCTTGATGAGATTACGGATATCAACCACCTGGTTCGGATCGAGACCGACTGTCGGTTCGTCGAGAATGAGAATCTTCGGCTCGTGAATCATCGCCTGAGCAATGCCGACGCGCTGACGATATCCCTTGGAGAGCTCACCGATATCCTTGCCGAGCATATTATTTAGCCCGGTCGTTTCAATCATTGCCTCGAGCCGGTCTTTCCTCTTCTGGCCGTTGATTTCGCGTAAATCACAGATGTAGTTCAGATACTCGACTACGCTCATGTATTCGTACAAGGGCGTGTTTTCGGGGAGGTAGCCGATCATCTTCCGTATTTCCATCGAGTGTTCATGAATATCGAGATCATTGAACGATATTCTGCCCTCGGTGGGAGGCATAAAACAGGTGAGTATCTTGAGTGTCGTCGTTTTTCCCGCTCCGTTTGGCCCGAGAAAACCGAGAATCTCACCATCGTTTACCTCGAAGGAAATGTCATCCACCGCTTTGAAATCCCCGTAGTATTTTGTAAGATTTTCAATCTTGATCATACAAAACTCCTTCTGGGATACGAGATGTATAGTAACAATATAGGTAAAGAGGAAAAGTTCACTTTCGTACCCGGCGAACACCGTTCATCGGTACATATAATCGATCGCACTTACCAAGTATACAATACCGTTTATGTCCACGCATGAGAATGCGAATAGTTCCCTTAAAAGCAAAAACCATACTGGTATGAACGACGCTGTACCGCTAAGGTTCCCGGAAATTAACAGTGCCGTTACAATAATATTTTTTGAACGGACAATATAATGAACGAACTTGTATATATCCAGAAAAATATTCTCTCATTGCATGGATCTTACCGCATATCTCTCATAGGGCTGGAATGAAGGTAACCGGCTTTTAACGAGGGATGATTGTGCAGTGAAGTTTGCCGCTTCGCAGGGGGTGCTCGCAGGGGGGAACACCTTCATTCACATCACCTGCCCGTTCGGCAGGATACGTTGATACTGACAATCCAATCGTCAGAGAAATTCTCCGGCACCAACGTTCGATGCTCAAAACCCGCACGGGGCCTTCGCTGGAACGGATGGGATACCGGCGTAGATGTGTCCGGAAGGTAACATATCACCGGGGACAGGCTGTGTCAGCCCTGGTATCAGTCCCTACACAACCGCACTCATGCTTTCGAGCATTTCCGCATTCGACTTGGTCTGCCGCATCTTGCCGAGAAGATACTCGAGGGCTTCTGCGGTACCCATCGGGTCGAGTACGCGGCGAAGAATCCAGATACGGTTCAGTTCGGCTTCCGTGAGGAGGAGTTCCTCTTTTCGTGTCCCGGAACGTTTGATATCCATCGCAGGGAATATGCGGCGGTTGGAAAGCTTTCGATCGAGGACCATTTCCATGTTCCCGCGCCCTTTGAATTCCTCGTAGATCACCTCGTCCATACGCGAACCGGTCTCGATAAGCGTCGTGGCGATGATGGTCAGGCTGCCGCCATTCTCGATTTTACGGGCGGCGCCGAAGAATTTCTTCGGCCAGGTAAGCGCGTTGGCATCGATACCACCCGAGAGTATTCTTCCGGAATGGGGGATAATGTTATTATGAGCGCGCGCCATGCGGGTGATGGAGTCGAGAAGAATCACCACGTCTTCACCGTACTCAACGAGCCTCTTTGCCTTTTCAATAACGATATCGGCGACCTGCACGTGACGTTCCTGCGGCTCGTCGAACGTCGAAGAAATCACTTCGCCTTTCACCGCACGCTGCATTTCGGTAACCTCTTCCGGGCGCTCGTCGATCAGGAGAACCATGAGTTTTACATTGGGATGGTTGGTGGTGATGCCGTTCGCGATCTTCTGGATCAGCATGGTCTTGCCGGTGAACGGGGGTGCCACAATGAGTCCTCGCTGACCGAAACCGATGGGGCAGAGAAGGTTGATAATGCGCGAGCTGATCTCGGCGGATGTCGTTTCCAGGTCGAACTTGGCAATCGGATGAATGGGAGTCAGGTTATCGAAAAATATTTTATCCTTCGCTGTCTCGGGATTTTCGTGGTTGATGGCCTCTATCTTTAGCAGGGCGAAGTATCGCTCCGAGTCTTTCGGTGGTCGAACCTGTCCGGAAACCGTATCGCCGGTTTTCAGTGAAAACCTCTTTATCTGGGAATGTGATACGTAAATATCATCCGGGCCGGGCATATAGTTATAGGCGTATGAACGCAGGAATCCGTACCCCTCGTCCAGCACTTCGAGGACTCCTTCGGCGAAAATCAATCCGTTTTGCTCGGTCTGCGCCTCAAGGATTTTAAAGATGATCTCCGCTTTTTTCAGTCCGATCAAACCGTTGATATTCAGTTTTTTCGATCGTTCGGACAGTTCGGAGATGGTAAGTTTTTTTAATTCGCTGATATCCATGTTCATGTAAAAACACCTGTTGGAGTTAAAAAGTGAGAGACGTTATTTGTCATATGTGTTCAGGAAGATGGTGGTTTAACAATGCTCCAGCCTTTAGCTGTCAATGATAGGAGGGGGAGGCGAAATGTTTTCTTGCCCCACAAATAAATATGTTTCTGGAATCGCTGTCAACGGCCGCGTTTTCAACCTTTCCAACCGATCGGTAACGGGCGGACAAACTGGTGATGCGCTCTGCGTAATCTTGGTGATTCGTTTCAGTATGCAGACACGGAGAACACGGATACAAGCAATCCCGCCCTAATGACCGGATACGGCTCAGTACATAACTGCCAAGGAAATATCGTGTTCTTCAGTGATCTGTTAACCAGGTACGAAGACGGGGAAAAATGTTTGCCTTGTCGAGTAATTTACAATATATATGATTTTACCATGACTTGTCAAGATAAAATCAATTAGACCCACAAATCGCCTGCGCAATCCCCCCCGTCTCCTCCTCGGGAAATTTCACCAACACGTTCCGGGAGGCGACGGTTATGGAACTATAAAACGAGTCCAGTCCGCACATCTCCATCTAATAACGGGATGTGCCTTACTTCAACTCGAGAAACCTGATGGGACTCGTGAAATTATACGATGGCAGACGCATATCGCTGATCGAGCAACGCCGCACTTCGAACCAGGTACCGTCTTCGTCGGTGTATCCATACCCATGCTGGTCGAAAATAATCGGCTCACCCTCGTACATCCCGAGGTAGAGCTCGCAGTGTCCGTGCGTACCGACGATCTGGATGGTCACGAATGGCTCGTTGAGGGCGATGATGTCGTAGTGTTCCTGCTTTGTCATCTCCGGCCGGGTGATCTGTGTGCTGTTGCCGAAGTGTGGAAAGAGTTCCCCGAACAAGGGCAACTCGAACCCGAAGCAGGCGAAAATGTTACGGTAGGTCGTCTCTTGATCCCGACCATACCAGCCGCCGGTCCAGTCAAAGGGATTATCGAGGAGATTGAACGCGGTCCGGACGATATTCCTGCGGGTATAGGGAAGTAAACCGACACTGATCTCGGCATCCTCGGCAAGCCATGCCCGCCCGGATCGGAGGGTTCCATCGACATCTCTCACCGGAATCGTGACGAGGCGGTTATTCCCCTTTTCGGCAACGGGAAGGCGATCGCCCATCCTGAAGTATCCCGAAGCAAACGTACACGATTCGTTCGCGTAGAACAGCACTCGATCCCCCGTGCACATGAAAAAATCCTGCGGGTCGGCAAATGCGTTGATCGCACCTTCCGTTCCAAAAGCAATGTCCTCGCACCTGAGCCAGCCATATCCTTCCCTGCACAAAACGAGGGCATACTCACCGGTTCGTGAGACATGGAGCACCCTGACCGGCGTGGCGATGCTGACCAGGCAGACGTTGAAGGCATCCCAGCGTGTCTTGCCGTTCTGCCAGAGCCCGACTTCCATCGGCGAAAACGTGGGCGCGTTCCTGAGCCGCGTGGGTCTCACCGTGAGAGCAGGCACGATTTTGACTCTGTCCGGGACACGGTCGAGGGCCATCTCATCGATAAACGCATCGATCTCCCGATCGCTGTATACAACCGCGAGGGCATTGCCGAACTTCCTGCTCCGGAGATAGTCGACCTGCAGGGATATACGTGATTTGACCGTGTCGGCCACAACGGCGGAAGACATGTTCTCCAGATCGGGAACAACCATCACATAGCCGGGCCACCAGTGGTCGAGATTGGGCATGCGTTCTTTCGGCACTCCCCGGAAGGAATCGGGCGCTTTGATTTTCTGCTGGTAGGCCTCGTTCATTGCGCGAATTTTGCCGGCGCTGAGAATCACCTCGTCGGGGTGCTCCATCCGTGCAATCCAGAATTCGGGATCACGCATTTCCGGGATGGTACCGGGGAGCACATCGGGCGCCCGGTTATAGAGATCGTCGGCAAGCACCGCCTCCATAACGTTCTGAAACGTCTCGGCAACATGCACCGGGAGGGAAAACAGCAGACAGACGACTATCACCGTGTACATGAACAGCTTTTTCATCGAAGACTCCATTACGAGACCAGGGGAGAAATTCCCTCCCCATATCCGGGTTATTTTCGCGGTTCCTGATCGCTGAACCGTGCAAAATAGAATATCTTGATCGGCTTATCCGTGATGTTGAAATTTGCGTGCGGTGTCGCATTGTCCGGCGGTATCATGTACGCCATGCCCGGCGGCAGATCGCGTATCTGCTTTCCAAGCTGGAATTTCACATCACCCTCGAGCGTGGCCCATATCTCCTCGGTGGTTTCGTTGTGGCTGTGGGGCTGGGCGAAGGTGTTCGGATAGAGCCAGACGGTGAGAACGAGCTGCATCTGCGCAAGACCGTCTTCAGGCTTGATGAGATGCTTCCAGACATTGACCCAGTGGCTGTCACTGATGAAGATGGGGATGGTGTTTTCATCCGCGACATACAGATAGTCGTTGGGTCGGAAGCCCTCCGGCGTAGGCTCAACCACGAGGTACAGGTTCATTTCCTCGATACCGGTATTGGTCATGGTAAATTCGAGGCCTTCCGGCACGAGAAAAACGATGCCGGGGTAGAGGTCGAAGGTCTTCCCGCCTCCGGTCACCGTGCCGGTGCCCGATATCACGTAGAAGAACTCCTGCTCTCCCTGCGGTGCCGTCGGGATCGTGGAGGCGTGCGGTTCGAGCGTGGCATAGGTGAAGCGATTCACATACTTGAGCACCGCGCCCCGCGCTGTCGGGTGAAGGGGATCGCCCTCGCACCGGGTGAGGATATCACGCTCGATCAGGGAGCCGTGCGAGTGTTTCGGCATGGATTCCTTCCAGGTTCCCATGAACATATCGATGTTCGGTTCTGTCTCGGGGTCATACGGTTTCGGGTCGAGGTTGCCGTACTGATAGGTTTCCGTTGCGCGGGTGTTCTTCATCAGCCAGAACATCTTGATCGGCTCGTTCGAGGCATTGATGTTGGAATGGGGTGTCGTCCCGTTCGGCGGTATCTTGTACGCTGTGCCGACGGGAAGCTCACGGAACTGTTTTCCCAAAAGCAGGTGAATGTCACCCTTCAGGGCAAACCATATTTCCTCGACTCCCGCGTGGTGGCTGTGCGGCTGACCCATGGTCATGGGATCGTACCAGACGGGACCGCAGCCGGTGATCGTCGCAAGACCGTCCTCTCTCCCGAAGAGGCCGCGGTAGATGTGGCTCCAGTGTACGCTGCTGCTGGTAAACGGCTGCACGTTCTCGTTCTTGATGACCATGGCCTTTTTCGGTTTGAATCCATCGGGTATCGATTCCGTCAGGATGTACATGTTCAGGGGAACGTCGCCGGTGTTGGTCATAGTGAATTCGACACCCGGCGGCATGAGAACGCCAATGCCGTTAAAGAGCTCGGCGGTTTTCCCGCGGGATGTGATGACTCCCTTGCCCGATACGATATAGAAAATTTCCTGTTCGCCCTCGAGTTTCGATGGTACGGTCGATGCGCCGACATCGAGCATGCCGTGGCTGAGGCCTTTCAGGACGGTGAGCACCGCACCAGGGGCTTTCGGCTTCATCGGGTCGCCGTCGCTGGGCAGCAGGAGATCGCGTTCGACCAGTGAACCAAAAGACTGCCGGGGCATGGATTCCCGCCAGTTGCGCATAAACATATCGGCGTGCGGCTCGACCGCGGGATCGTACGGTTTCGGGTCGAGGTTGGCATAGTCAGGTTCCGCTGCCGCAAGAAATCCTGGCGACACACAGACTATGAACAGACAGAATATTGCGATTTTCTTCATTGTCGATCCTCCCGCTACGTGGGTGTGGTGCCTATCTCTTTTTACTTTCGTTCTATCGTACACACCTGTCATCATCGAAGCATGAAGGTGTGGCAGTGATGGAATTCGTTCATTCGTTTCGACATTAGTTACCCGGTACCTTCATCATCCAGAACACTTCGACCGGTTCATCGGCGGTGTTGATCGTTGAATGGGGCGTCGTACCGTTCGGCGGTATTTTGTACGCTGTGCCGGGAGGAAACGGTCGTAATTGCTTACCGAGAAGAATTGTCGGATCTCCATTGAGCGAGAACCAGATTTCTTCAACCCCCGCGGGGTGACTGTGCGGCTGGCCCATGGTCATGGGCGAAAACCAGACCGGCCCGAGACCAAGCAGTGTCGCGAGCCCGTCCTCCTTGGTGAAAAGCCTGGTACTGATATGAACCCAGTGGCCCGAGCTCGTGAATATGGGTGACGCATTTGTATCGCGCACCTGCATTTCGGTCTTCGGCTGAAAACCTGCGGGTATCGGTTCGGCAATGACATACATGGTCAGGGAACGTGAACCCGTGCTGGTCAAGGTGAATTCGATCCCGGGCGGCATGAGTACGCCGACACCATGATAGAGTTCGGCGGTCTTCCCTCCCGCGGTCACCGTTCCCCTGCCTTGATCCACATAAAAGATGATCTGCTCGTTCTCGAGTTTCGAGGGCGTCGTCGATGCGCCTGCCTCGAGGGTGCCATGGCTGAAGCGCTTGATATCGGTGAGAACGGCGCCCCGGTCGGCGGGTTTCAGGGGATCGCCGGTGCACGGGGTAAAGATGTCGCGCTCGATGAGGGAGCCGAACGAGTGACGAGGCATCGACTCCTTCCAGTGGGAGAAGAACATATCGATATCCGGCTCGGTCGCCGGATCGAAAGGTTTCGGGTCGAGATTGCTGTAGGGAAGCATCTTGTGAACACCGGACTTCATGAACCAGAATACCTTGACCGCTTTCTCGCCGGAGTTGATGGTCGAGTGCGGCGTCATGGCATTCGGCGGGATTTTATAGGCGGTACCGGGGGGAAATGGACGCAATTCCTTGCCAAGGAGTATCGTGCTTGCGCCCTTCAAGGAGAACCATATCTCTTCGATGCCTTCGTCGTGACTGTGCGGCTGCCCCATGGTCATCGGGTCGAACCAGACCGGCCCCATGCCATACAGCACGGCAAGACCATCCTCCCGGGCGAAGAGCCGCTTGTGGATGTGACACCAGTGGCCGTTCGCGCTACCAATCGGATTCTTGTTTTCGTCGCTCACCACCATGGCTTTCTTCGGCTTGAATCCTTCCGGAATCGGCTCGACGATAAGGTACATGCCGAGCTGCTCCCCACCGGTATTGCTCAGGGTGAATTCCACATTTGGCGGCATGATTATTCCGACTCCCTCGTACAACTCGACCGTCCTGCCACCCGATGTGATAGTTCCCCTCCCCGCATCGATATAGAATATCTCCTGTTCATCCTTCCTCGCGGAGGGAACCGTGGAAGATCCCGGTGCGAGGGTTGCATGGCTGAACCTCTTGATTTCAGTAAGAACCGCCCCGCGCGCGGTGGGTTTCAGGGGATCGCCGGTGCACGGGGTTAAGATGTCACGCACCACGAGTGTGCCGTGCTCGTGCCGCGGCATGGATTCCTTCCAGTGAGAGAAAAACAGGTCGATATCCGGTTCTGTTGCCGGATCGTACGGTTTGGAATCGAGCTGGCTGTACTCCGGCGGCGCCGTCACACCGAGCGTCGGAACCATCACGGAAAGCACGATGGCAGCTATGATAAGAAAGGTACGAAACATCACGTAGTTCCTCCATAAAAGGATAGAAGAAGGTCTTCAGGGGGACAATAGTAATAAAGAATAATTAAACGGAAAAGAAATTGCAATATTTTCTTCCCTGATATTGTCGAATAAAATCATGGCCATTCTTCAACCGTACGTACCTTCTTTAGGTTTCGCCGTCAACAATGCATATCGTGCCGGAAAAGGCTATTGTTCGATGGACATTCATCTCACCGGGAAATGCACTGCATAAAAAGATGGTTTCTTCCATACACGTGGATACGAATCCGGCCCTGAAAAAAGGATAGTATGAATGAGAGGGAAGATACTTTTTTTTGCCGCGATGAAAAAGTTTTTCATACCCGTACCCAATATAGTATATAATGAGGACAGTACGGCAAACTGAAAAAAAAGAATAAACCAGGAGAGGAACCATGCCCGTTATCACCCGCTGTGTAAAGGAAATCAAGAAGCGTGAAAACGTCATCATCAGGATTTCCAAGGGAACGCATATCGGATACGAATACGCAGAAATACGCCAGTTCATCAGAGACCGTCACGGAGAATACCAACCGACGAAAAAGGGATTTACCTTTCCCCCGAAAATCCTGGACGAATTCATCGAAGGGCTCACGGCGTTGAAAGAGCTGTTTCCCGAACTATCCGCGTGAGTTGCTTTTCGGAACCTGGCATCGCCCGCCGTTTTGAATCGGCGCCGCATGGCTCAGGGGGTTATTCCAAAAGCGCGCTTCGTGCGCTTTTTATAAGATTCTGCACCGCATTCTCACGGTCGTCATCCAGCGGATGCGGTTCGTACGAAGCGAGCAGTTCTCCAAGGCGCTCACGAGCCGTGTCTCCGGTAGTCGGCCTGCCGTTTTGTTCCCAGTGATCCCAGTACGATCGATCGAGAATCGACGGCATCCAGACCTCCTCGCGGAAGTGGCGCAGGGTATGTTCCTCGGCAATGAAGTTTCCTCCCGGACCGACCGAATCAATGAGGTCGAGCGCCAGTGTTTCGTCATCAATCGTGAACGACCGCATGATCCGCTCGACGTACTCGATAACTTCGTTTTGGAACACCAGCATCTCGAGGCTCGATGCCTGATCGACTCCCGCAATGCCCTGGTGGCCGAAGATATCCGCCCCGGCAAGCGCTCCCATGAGCAGTGTCGCCCCGTTTTCAAGACCGGCCTGGGCATCAACGCACTTACTGTCGGTCAATCCAACATTGATATAGACCGGCAAACCATAGTGCCTGCCCATTTCGGTCATGGCGACCGCCATGAGCCCCTGTTCCGGCCCGGCGAAGATCAGCTGGGTCGTACGCATATCGAAAGCATGGGGAATACCACCAAAACAAACCGGCGTACCGGGCTTGATAAGCTGGGTGACACACATCCCGGCAAGTATTTCCGCCGTTTCCTGGGCGATCGTTCCCGCCAGCGTGGAGGGGGCGCTCATGCCGACCTGCGCCATCGGCCCAATGGGAACCGGCAGCGGTACTTTACAGGTCTCGAAGAGGAGATCAATACCGTTCCGGGGGAAGCGCAGGGGGCTGATCGGCTCAAGGAACGGGTACGCCGGCGGATAGGCGGCAAGCTCTTCGCGCGAACCGACCATGATAGCAAACAACTCGTTCAGATATGCCGCGCTCGCCCGGTCGTGATACCAGAAGGTAATTGGTTTAACCGTGGTTCTCAGGAGCGCCGCGGCAACCTCGACACAGCGGTACGAAACATCGAGCTCGTGCGGATCCGACATGGCGCCGACAATGGTGATCATTGGTAGAACGTCGCCGAGTTTCGCCGCCTGAACGACATCGTCGAGCGTGGCGAAACGCCTCCTGCCATCGGCATCGAGCCAGAAAGCCTCTCCGGCGATGGAGTTGTAGTTCCGCTTTCCAACGCCAAACGCGGCCTGGTTGCTCCGATCACGGCCGTAAATGGTGAAGGTTTTGCCAGCGGATTCGAGGCATTCATCCACAAGCTGTGACGGTATGCGCACCCGGCCCGACGCTTCATCGACCCGTGCGCCGGCACGGCTGAACATATCGCACATCCCCTCGTGGGGTATCTCGACCCCCGTCACTTCGAGAATACGATGCGCCGCCTTATCGATTCGAGCTATTCCTTCATTTCCAAGTACTTCAAGCTTCATACTATTCATTTTTCTACCTTTACTCTACCGGTTTATTACTTGGTTACTGACTTCACATTGATTACTGAAACATCGGGTTTCCTGCTCTGTCTGGAACACTTGGTGTTTTTGGTAAGTATGTCCCTATGCACCCATCTCATGTATTTTTTCCCGGTATTACTTCCACATTTTTTCGATTTCTTCGAGTGTTTTCCCCTTCGTTTCCTTTACCTTGAACAACACGAAGAAAAAGCCGAATACGCTGATAGCCGCATAGATGAAAAATGTCTTCGCCTCGATGGTTTCCATCAGCCAGGGAAAGGTCTGGGAAACGGAAAAGTCCGAAATCCAGAGCACCATCATCGCAATCGCCATGGCGCGCCCCCGCACTTTCGTGGGGAATATCTCTGCGACGATGACCCAGGCGACCGGCCCGAGACTCATGGCGTAAAACCAGACGAAGGTCAGGATGGAAATGATGACAAGCTTTCCCCCGAGGATATCGGAATGAAAGAACATCCCGGTTGCGGTCATCGAGAGACACATGCCGACAAGCCCGATATAGAGGAGCGGTTTTCTGCCAAGACGGTCGATGGCGACGAGCGAAACAATGGTGGCGAGAAAGTTGACAATGCCCACGAGCACCGTGGCGAACAGCGCCGAAGAGGCGGTTTCGAATCCGGCCATCATGAAGATCATTGGCGCATAGTAGATAACCGAGCCGATACCCACGATCTGGGCGAATATGGAAATGACCACGCCGATGAACAACGCCGTGCGGAGACCCGGCTGGAAGAGCTCACGGAAGGTACCCTCCTCTTCTTCGAGAGACTGCTCGATTTCCCGTAGTTCATCTCTGGCGTGCAGGATACCGCCGATCCTGGCGAGAATTGCACGCGCCCGGTCGATGGCGCCCTGTTTCGCCAACCACCGGGGACTTTCCGGAACGAAAAAGAGCCCAATGAAAAACAGCAGTGCCGGTATCATTTCACTCGCAAACATCCATCGCCAGTTGTTCTCGCCGATATTGACGAGGAACAGGTTGATGATGTAGGTCATCAGGATGCCGATCACGATGGCGAACTGGTTGAGCGAAACGAGGAATCCTCTGATCCGCGCCGGGGCTATCTCCGCGATGTACAGCGCCGAAATCATCGAAGCGCCGATGGCGATGCCGCCGATAAACCGCGCTATGATCAGCTCGGCGAACGTTCGTGGAAAGGCGGATAAACATGCGGAAACCGCGAAGAACAACGCCGCAACTAACAGGACCTTCTTCCTCCCGAACCGGTCGCTCAGGTGTCCCGAAAGACCCGAACCGATGACACAGCCGAGGATGATATTACTGACCGCAAATCCTTCCTGGTGGGCGTTGAGACCGAAATGTTCGGTGATGAACGGTATCGCACCGGCAATGACACCGATATCGAATCCGAAGAGCAGCCCGCCGAGCGCAGCAACTGTCGAGACGACGACCACATACGGAGTGCTGCCCTGATCTGCCCGGTCGTCGATCGCGACCGACACTTGATTGTCAGTATAGTTCATACCGTGTTCCTCATGATGTACAGGGTGAGCGGCACCCGTTTATGCCAGGATTATCCGCATCGGCGAGTGAATCATTTCACTGTGGTCTTCTCATCTTTTTCTGTTTCATTGGACGGGAGATCGGGGTAAAAATAACCAACAAGCCCTTGTTTTTCGAAACAGGTGTAATAATCGTATTGATTTCTCGAAGAAAAATCAAGACATTTAAGACGTACAATCCGTTTTTTTCATACACCCGGTGCGGTGGAACGTTTGATCAGTCTCGTCGACCATACGGAAAGGATGTCCGACGTGAAGAGTTATCGTAAGGAATTGTTGTTCGAGACAACGACGCGGAGAGAACTCATCAATATTACGCCACAGGTCGAGGCATGTCTCGCGGAGAGCGGTATCAGGGAAGGTCTCGTCCTCTGCAACGCCATGCACATCACGGCCAGTGTGTTCATCAATGACGATGAGACGGGGCTCCATCGTGATTTTGAATCGTGGCTCGAAAAACTGGCTCCAGAGAAACCCTACGACCAGTACCGTCACAATGGCTACGAGGATAATGCGGACGCCCACCTGAAACGAACGGTTATGGGCAGGGAAATCGTTGCAGCAGTTACCGGGGGCAGGCTCGATTTCGGCCCCTGGGAACAGATATTCTACGGTGAGTTTGATGGCAAGAGACCAAAGCGCGTCCTGGTGAAAATTATCGGCGAATAAAAAAATATAACGTTACAACGAAGGGAAAGTCTCATGAAAAAATCTCTAGCGGCGGTAACAGCGCTACTGGTTATCGTGCTGTCCGCCCTGGTCATGTGTGCGACCGGAGAACAACCGCGCAATGTCATCCTGATCGTTCCCGACGGCGCTTCCATTGCCACCTGGGCGGCGGTCAGGGCGATAACCGTGGGAACCAGAGGCGCCCTGAATATAGACAGGCTCACGGTTCAGTCACGGTGCCGGACCTATTCGGCAAACCAGATGATTACGGATTCGGCGGCGGCGGCAACCGCGCTCGCCTGCGGCGGGAAGGCTCGCAACGGCGTTCTCAGCATGGATGCCGCAACTGTACCGGGTGATTCCCTGACCGGGAAGAGGCTCGATTCCATCCTCGAACTCGCCGAGCGGGCGGGATATGCCACCGGCATCGTTACCACAACGAGCATCCAGCATGCGACACCAGCAGCGTTCTACACTCACCAGGCGGATCGGAACTGGTACAATCTGATAGCTGCTGACCTTGTCGGCAAGGGAATCGAAGTCATCCTCGGCGGAGGCAGGCAGTTCATGATTCCGCAGGGCACAACCGGTGAAGAAGGCGCGGGTTCACGGCGTACCGATGATCGAAACATCATCGAGGAACTTCGGAGTGAAGGATATGTCTATGTCTGCGACAAGAAAGGTTTCGACGCGGCCGATCCGCTGAAAACGGACAAGCTGCTCGGAATCTTCAACCCGGATCAGATGCAGTATGAATACAACCGTAAGAAAGACCGTAACGGCGAACCCGGTCTCTGGGAGATGGCGGAAAAGGCTCTCGGCATACTCTCGAAGAACCGGAAAGGCTTTTTTCTCATGATCGAGGCCGGGCGCATCGATCATGCCGCGCATGGAAACGACACGATCCGCTATCTCTGGGATGCCATTGCCTGCGAAAAGACGGTTGGTGTGGCGAGAAATTTCGCTCTCGAGAACAAAAATACCCTCCTGATTGTGGTACCGGATCATGGCTGCGGCGGCCCCCATTTGATCGGACTGCGCGACACCGCAAGCGCTGACAGCATGAAGGTCTCGGCCGGAGGACTGGGATTTCCCGCCTACGAACTCGATTCCGACGGCTTCCCGGTGAGCGACGGTGGAAAACCGATCGCGATCGGCTGGGCTTCGAGTCCGCCGTTTCTCAATAATCCCAACCAGACCGGCGGCAGTCATACCGGCGAGGACGTGGGTATCCATGCCATGGGACCCGGTTCGGAAGCACTCGTCGGCCTCATGGAAAATACGGATATTTTTACCGTTATGGCACTGCATCTC
>CAYWBT010000034.1:8735-20171 GCA_964456585.1 uncultured bacterium | reverse complement strand
GCATTTCGTTTTCGGGGTGTCGTGGTGCTCAGCGTCCGTCTTTCCACCTTAGCTGCCGCTCAATGTTATCGTGTAGTTTGTAGGGTATGACATGTTTATCAAGGTCAGGGCCGAGTATCTCGATATTCGCCCGGTCGCCGATTCCCAGACCAGCGGCGGAACACCACTGGAGATAGGCGATATCAGTGTAGGTGATACCCATGAGTTCAGTCCCGATGCGATCGACCGATACAGTGTCGAACCCGGCGAGCGCAACGCCATGCTCAACAGGTGTGCCGCCTCCCGGGCCGTTGCCCTCCATGCCGACGAATCCGTCGATAATGGCTAGTTGCGGCCGTACCCGGTGGGCAATGAGATACATATTATAGTTGATACCGGAACTGCCGCCTTCGTGCATTTTAGCCTTTTCAGACTGGTTTCGCACAAACAGAGAGTGGCCCTTCATGACATTGAGCGGAGACGCCATCACCATGTTTTTTAGGGTCAGGGTGCTGACAACACAGTCATGTGTCTTCATCCGAGCGAGAGAGATGATATAATTATTAGGATCAAGAAACGTTCGAATAATCTTGATATCCAGCGGGTGTCCCTGACGATTGGTAATCCACTCGACCTGGTAGGAATCGGCATTAAGATCGACATATTTGACATCGAACTCGTCCGCAATCGGCAGGTAGCCGTATTCGTTGAACGTATAAAACGTTCCCTTCGGCGAGGCGGTCGATTCGCCGATGATGACTGTTTTATCGTAGATTGGTTTCAGGAAATCGAGCAGGCCGCGTATGGCATCGGGATGGGTTGCACAGAGCGGATTGCCATCCCACACACAGTTTGGCTTGATAACGACCTGTTTTCCTTCGATCGCGGCGGCAATCTCGTTTCTGAATGGTTTCAGCACATTATAGATATTTTCTCTCCGGTCACTGCCCGCCATGAACGATACGCTACTTCTCGCAACGCCGGTTCGCATGGCTGCTCGCCCGGTGAGCGCGAATGGATCGAGGGCAAGACCAGCGGTTCCGAGTGTCACTCCCTTCAGGAAATTTCGCCTGGTATGAATCATTGAAACGTCTCCTTATCATAATGAATGTTAATTAAGGATTGCTTTTTTCCGCTCATTTGTCAAGAAAAACATTGTAACCCTGACATGATTCTGTTAGATACATATACCATCGGAGGTATGCCATGTGCAGAAGGGAAGCCTCCCTGAGCGAGGGCTCTCAGATGAGTTGTCCAGGCAGGTAAAATAATCCGGTACTCTTCCCCGCGCGGAAGAACGTTGAGAATACCGTTCTCTTTCCGATTTTAATTGACTTTATGCATTTTATATAGTATTTTTCAAAACTAATTTCCATAAATGTTGGGGCGTCGACAAGCGGTAAGTCACGGGTTTTTGGAGCCCGCATTCGGAGGTTCGAATCCTCCCGCCCCAGCCAGGTATGGTTTGAAACGAGATTTCAACTCATTTGCATTGGCAAGTTCGTGTGCAGCGTCGGTTTTCCCGGGGCATGTGGTGCCGCCGAAAATACCGGTTGTCCCTGACAGCACGAAACTGCTCTTTTATATGGAGGTATGATGGCGGAAGCAAAACTAAAAGCAGAGGTCAGAGAAGCAACCGGAAAGCAGGGCGCCAAAAACCTGCGCCGGCAGGGTCTCGTCCCGGGGATTTTTTACGGTATGCATAAGGAACCGGTTTCACTATCTATCGATGGTAAGGAACTGAGCGATCTTCTTCATTCTTTTGGTCGTAATATGGTCGTTAATCTTACCGTTGGTTCCGATCAGAAGAAGATCACGGCGTTTATCTATGAAATTCAGCACGAACCGATCACCGGCAATATCATTCATGTCGATTTCAAACACATCTCCCTCAAAGAGAAAATTCATGTAGCGGTGCCGGTTCGTCTGGAGGGGACGTCCTGGGGTGTCAAGAACGAGGGCGGTATCTTAGAAAATACGATGCATACGATCGATGTTTCCTGTCTCCCTGGCGATATTCCCGAGAGTCTTGTTTTCGATGTCAGTGAAATGCGTATTGGCGATGTGATTCACGTCAGTGATATTACGGAGAAAAACTTCGAGATTCTCTCCGACAAAGACAACACTATCGTCCATGTCGTTGCACCGAAGATTGCCGCCGTTGAAGAGGTTGAAGAGGGAGCCGAGGAAGAAGAACTCGCTGAACTCGAAGAACCGACCGAACCCGAGGTTATCGGCGCCAAGAAACAGGAAGAAAAGGAGTGAGTTTTTGCTCACCGTTGTCGGACTTGGAAATCCCGGCCCATCGTACAAAAAGACGAGGCACAATGCAGGATTCATGTTGCTTGACGGGATTTCTGACGGCCGTTTTTTAAACGATATGCCGCTTCCGCGTGGCGGTCTGGTGCGAGTAAAGAATTTTTTAGGATTGAGGAACCGGTTTACTAAAGTATCTGGACCGTATGTTTCTCTCGAGAAAGAGTTGAACGGCAAACGGATTTTGCTGGTCAAGCCTACAACCTACATGAACGAGTCGGGTAAGGCATTCTCGAGCCTTAAAACAAAGGGAATCGTGAAAAATAAAGCCGAGTTGCTCGTCGTGGTCGATGATGTCGACCTCCCCGTCGGGGGTATTAGAATTCGTCAGCGGGGTTCTTCCGGCGGTCATAACGGGCTCAAGAGTATCATCCGCCACCTCGGGACCGATGAGTTTACCCGCCTGAGAATCGGTGTGGGTCCCCGTCCGGATGGTGATGAGATGGTCGAGCATGTGCTGAATTCATTCCGACCCGAAGAATGGGAAGAATTTGAGAGATCGTTGTACGATGCAGCTGAAGTTCTCACAGCATGGGTCTCGGGTGGATACGAGAGTGCCCAGGAACGATTTTCACAGATAGCAGCAGGAAATGAGCGGTAAGAACTTTATAGATAAAACTCACCATTGTTCCATGTCAGGGTGATGATACGGGCGGCAGCAGTGTGTTATGGCATGGATGCAACTGAACACTTCATTCATGGGGAGAGGTGAACGGAGTTCATCCCTCACCGCAAACACTTTTCGGAGGGCTACATGAGCGTTCAATTCGCTCCAGTACTCGGTTTAATAGGCTTTGTTATCGTTGTCATTATTTACTTCTGGGTAAAGAAACAACCGTTTGGTACTGACACGATGAAGGGTATTTCAGACCAGATTCACGATGGTGCAATGGCATTTCTCAGGCAAGAATATTCGGTGCTCCTTATATTCATTGTTATTGTGTTTTTCATGTTGACTTTTGGTTTGCCGAAAAGTGCCGATGTTCCCCATGTCGGTCTCTATACCGCGATTGCATTTGCCAGTGGCGCGCTCTGCTCGGTCATCGCAGGTTTTACCGGCATGAAATCTGCCACCCGCGCGAATGTGCGGACCGCATGGGCCGCAAACCAATTCGGTCAGGGGAAGGCCCTTTCCGTAGCGTATTTCGGTGGTTCGGTTATGGGACTCGCCGTGGCAAGTCTCGGTCTCCTCGGCGTGTCGATATTCTTCCTGATTTTCGGTTCCCCGCAACAGGCGGTGATCATCAATGGTTTTGCCATGGGCGCCTCATCAATCGCCCTGTTTGCGAGAATCGGCGGCGGCATCTACACCAAGGCGGCGGATGTCGGCGCTGACCTGGTCGGTAAAGTCGAGGCCGGTATCCCCGAGGATGATCCGAGAAATCCCGCCACCATCGCCGATAACGTCGGTGACAATGTCGGTGATATCGCCGGGCTCGGCGCAGATATTTTCGAATCATATGTCGGATCAATCGTCGCCTCGATCGCCATCGCTGCCACCACGGCGTCACTCGGTACTGAATACATGGTGTTACCCATTATCATCGTCATGGTCGGGCTGGTTGCATCGTTCATCGGTGTTCTTTCCATCGTGGTGCTCAGGAATTTCAATCCGGCAAGCGCACTCCGATACTCGACGTTTATCGGTGCCGGACTCTTCCTCGTCGCATCGTATTTCACTGTCGGCGCCACTGTCCATACAACTGGGCCGTTCTGGGCGATTTTCTCCGGAACTCTAGCTGGTATCGTCATCGGACTCATCACCGAATACTACACGGGCTCGAAACCGATCTACCGCATCGCCGATGCTTCCAAGACTGGCCCTGCAACCAATGTCATTACCGGCCTTGCAGTCGGAATGGAGTCGACTGTTGCCCCGGTCATTGTCATCTGTATCGCGATTTATACTGCGTTCCAGGCATCCGGCCTGTTCGGAATCGGCATGGCGGCCGTGGGTATGCTCGCAACTGTCGGAGTTACCATGACAGTTGACGCCTATGGCCCGATTGCTGACAACGCCGGGGGTATATCGGAGATGAGCGGTCTCGGCCCCGAAACCCGGGCGATCACCGATAAGCTCGACGCACTCGGCAATACGACCGCCGCGATGGGGAAGGGATTCGCGATCGGATCGGCCGCGCTCACCGCCCTGGCGCTCTTTTCTGCCTACGCTTCGGCAGCAAACATTGTTTCGATCAATCTCATGAACAGCAAGGTGGTCATCGGGCTCTTAATCGGGGGTTGTGTGCCCTTCTTTGTTGCGGCGCATACCATGAATGCTGTCGGCAAGGCGGCGTTTCTGATGGTCGAAGAAGTACGCCGACAGTTCCGTGAGATCACCGGACTGATGGAGGGTACCGCGAAGCCTGATGCCGCCCGGTGTGTGCAAATATCGACCAATGCGGCACTCAAGGAAATGATCATACCCGGACTCAGCGCGGTACTGGTACCGATAATCGTTGGCCTCACCCTTGGGCGTGAAGCGCTCGGCGGTGTCCTCGGCGGTGCCTTGGTTACCGGTATTTTGATGGCACTGTTCATGGCGAATGCCGGTGGTGCCTGGGATAATGCAAAGAAGTATATCGAAACGGGTGCACTGGGAGGCAAGGGTTCCGATGCGCACAAGGCAGCGGTGGTCGGCGACACGATCGGCGATCCGTTCAAGGACACGAGCGGTCCCGCTATGAATATTCTCATCAAGCTTATGAGTGTGGTTTCGCTTGTTCTTGCGCCGGTACTCGTTGCCCTCGGGAAGTAGTATCAAACAGTCTAATCTGGTGACTATGACCGTACCGACTACGCGGTAACTCGTCACCGTGTCACGATCACACAACAATCGGTTATCCCTGTCCGGCATTGTCCAACTCGGGACAATGCCGGGCCGGAGTCCAAAGGGAGGAATACATGAAAAAATACGACACGACGTTCATCATTGACGGTACACTCGGTGCCGACGAACGTGAAGCGCTTATCCGCCGGTTCGGCGATCTTCTCGAGAAACTTGGCGGAAAGATGGACCGGATTGTCCGGTGGGGTATGCGCCTGCTTGCGTACGAGATAAAAAAAAGGCGCCAGGGTTACTATGTTATCTTTTACTACGATGCTGGACCCGAAGTGATAAAACCTTTTGAACGGGATATGGAGATCAATGAAAATGTTCTTCGCTTCATGACCCTTCTCTCGGATGGCACGCATCCCTCGTATATCCCGGACGATGGAGCAAAGTACAACTCATCGCTCACCGCTTCACCCTCAGAGGAAAAAGAAATCCCCGAAGCTAATGAAGCCGAGGAGAACGAATCAGAATCGCTGGATGACCTCGTCAGCAAAGTCCAGGATGAAGCTGATGATCAACTGCCCGGTGAGAAAATAGCAGAAGAAGACGGTGAGAAAGAAGCGGTACCAGCTGAATCTGAAGAATCTGAAGAATCGGAAGAATCGGAAGAAGATTCCGAGCCCAATGATGAAACGGAAGAAACCACTGATAAGGAGGTGGAATAGTGTATTTCGAACGCAGGGGAAAAGTCAAGATTTGCAAGTTTTGCGATAATAAAGACGAAGATTTCAATTATAAGAACGAACGTAAATTCCGTAACTATATCACCGACCGGGGAAAGATCATTCCACGGCGAATGACCGGAACGTGCGCCAAGCATCAGCGAAAGGTGACAACCGCCATAAAACGCGCCCGGTACATGGCGATACTACCGTTTACTTCTGACGCGATCAAGTAGTAGCGAACGGTGTTTGACTCTGGACAGAATAGTACGCAGACGCATTTTTCACCAACGCGGCGTTTCATTGTCGGTTCGGCCATCAGTGTGGGATCGGGATTGCTGTTCTCAGTGCTTATCGGCGATATCGATTTCTCGCAGTATGTTATCGCGCAGACAAACCTGATACTGTTCGAGCTTCCTTTCGCCCTTCTCTTTGCGGTTTTGACGAGAAAATTCGGTTGGACGGCAGCTGGTGTTTTTTCCCTGCTGGGGACATTCTCTGCGTTCTATCTGGCGCCATCGTTCACGTCGATCACACCGCTCCTGTTTTTGAAGCTGGCTCTTATGGGAATAGTACTGGGAAGATACGCGTGGTTTGGCCGCTCATTTTTTGGTAGGATAGTAACCGTTGCGTTCCCGGGAATTCTGCTCGGATTTATTTTGGGGCTACCGATTGTGCTTAATGGTGTCTCACCTGAAGTCCTGAGCGAGATGAAGCAGGAATCCTATGAAATCTATTCCGCCTTTATGAGCGATGATGGTGCGAAAAATGCTGCGGATAATGCGGTTTTTTTCTTTGAAAGCATATTCAAGGTCGGGCTTGCCATGAACCTGTTGTGTGCTTTCATCCTGTCTTGGCTCGCACTGGTGTTGTCCGGCTGGGTGATGGTGAAGTTCCGTGAGGAATCCGATCCTATTCCAGCGTTTACCACATTTAAAGTGCCCTTTCATGCGGTATGGATTTTCCTTGTCGCAGGTGGTATCTGGCTCAGCGGATTCGAGGTCACCGGTAGTTTTTCACTCAACACACTCTCGGTCATGGGTGGATTATATGCCCTTCAGGGGCTTACCATTGTTATCTACCATATGAACGGTATTTCCATAGGGCGCTTGCCCAAAATATTTTTTTGGGTTATATTCTTTTTAGCGATCAAATTTTCAGGTGCATTCTTGATCGTTACGGGACTAATCGATAACTGGTTTAATTTACGGTCAATCACGTACGAAACATACGATAGAACAGAAGGAAACAACGATGAAAGTGATTCTGAGAGAAGACGTTAAAAATAAAGGTGCCGCCGGTGAAATCATCGAGGTGAAAACCGGATATGCCCGCAATTTTCTTATTCCCAAGGGTTTAGCATATTCTGCAACAGAGGCGAAAATCAGGGTTTTCGATCACGAGAAGCTCCATAAGGCCAAGAAACTGGAACAGTTGAAGAACGAGGCTGAAAAGCAGAAAGATGAAATCGAAAAGATCTCGTTGACCGCAGTCGTCAAGGTCGATGATGAGGGACGGCTGTATGGTTCGGTGTCGAGCCAGACGGTATCCGATCTGCTGAAGGAGAAAGGATACGAATTCAATCATCGTAAAATCAGCATCGAGGAGTCGATCAAAGAGCTCGGTGTTTACGAAGCAGTAATAGAGCTGCTTTCCGGTATTAACGCCACTGTCAAGGTATGGGTCGTCAAGGAATAGGGATTTTCAGCGAGTGAGCTGAAGATACTACCGGCCGTTTTTCCTCCAGTGTTTATCGATTGGTGCGGGAGAGCGAGGAACGTAGCAGTCAGGAGCACTATTCATTACCTACACAGCGTAGACACTGGACGATACTTTATTCGGGTGTGGTGCTATGATTGAGGTTTATGTTTCCGGACTGGCGTACGACACCCTGACCAAGGTTCCCGTCGTACTGTTGAAAGAAGTTGAGGGATCGCGGGTGCTGCCGATATGGATTGGACCGAACGAAGCCGCGGTCATCGCACTTGAATTATCGGGCGTTTTCCCCAAGAGACCGCTGACGCATGATCTCCTGAAGTCGGTGGTGAACGGATTCAACGCTGTCCTGCAAAAAATCGTGGTGAGTGCGTTGAAGGATAATACCTACTATGCGAAGTTCTACCTCCAGGCAGATGAGCATTCCATCATCGAGATCGATGCGCGACCGTCCGATTCTGTCGCAATGGCATTGAAAATGAAAGCGCCGATATATATCTCGAACGACCTTGAGGATTCCTTGGTCGAGTTTACCGCACCTGCCGATGATGATTCTGTCGGCGAGGACGATTTCTCCGACCCGGGTGATTTACGAACCCGTCTCAGGAACATAAGCCCTGAGGATTTCGGTAACTACAATCTCTGATTCGTGATACATGCTGAAAAAGTTACTCCGAACGTTTGTGCTCTCCGTTGCATGCTGGTATGTTGTAATATTCAGCGCTAGTGGTGTATTTGCCGCTGATGATGCCAGCGTCCAGGCGCTCTTTAAGAGAGGTTCCATTCTCTTCCGCCAGAATAAATTTGTCTCCGCGAGTCTCGATTTCAAAGATATCACCAAAAACTATCCTTCCAGTACCTGGGCCGTTCCCGCGCACATGATGTTGGCGAAGACATATTTTCAGCTCGGCGAATTTGAGGAAGCCGAATCCACTGCCCGCACCTTGAGAAGCCGCTATCCGCAAAACCGTTACACCGATTGGACCTTCTACCTGGCCGCCGCCTGTCGATTCAAGCTTGGATCGTATGAAGAGGCGGCTTCTCTTTTATGCGAACTGGCAGGCAGCACGCGTAACGATGAACTCAGATCACGGATTTTCAGCGCTTTAAAGTATACCGTGGCGCCGACGGTTGATTCCGACGTGTTCGCCGAGCTACTCGCAGCGAACGGGATCGACCTGTCCGACATCGACAGAGTTCGTCCCATCGGGTCGTATGATGAGGCGGAAAAAGGCGAAGACCTGCTCACCGATTCGAGTACGGTCTCCCCGTCAAGGGACTGGGAGAGCGCCAGAACGTATAAAATCGGACTGCTGGCACCACTTTCAGGCGTGAATGCCGATCTGGGAAGCCAGCTTCTCACCGGTGTGCGAACCGTTATCGACCGGAGCGGTAAGATAAATGATACAACGGTTGAGCTGATTGTGGAAGATACCGAATCGGACCTGGTTACCACGGCTCTCAAGACGCGCAAGCTTATCAACGAAGGAGTGATCGCCATAATCGGCCCCGTATTGAGCGAATCAAACATTGTAGCGGCACTCGAAGCTCAGGCGCACGGTATACCATTTATAGCTCCGACCGCGACCGATTACGAATTAACCCGCCTGGGAAGTTCTATTTTCCAATTGAATGTCAATCCGGTTGTTCAGGCGGAAGCACTGGCTGAATTTGCAGTCAAAACCTTGCATTTCAGGAACTTTGCCATCCTCGCGAGCGATGACTTGTGGGGCAGGGCCGTTTCCCGAACTTTCAGCCGTGAAATGACAGCAAAAGGCGCCGAAAACGTCTGGACCGATTTCATTACTCCGGAAGAATCCCTGCACAATCATGAGGCGCTCATGAATATCAGGGAACATGCCCCCGAATCGGAAACGACAGTCGATAGCCTTATCGTCATCAATCATGGTAATGCGTTCCCCGACACGATCATTGTTCGACAGGACATCTTGTACCGGGGGGAACGGCGGCTTGGTCCGGTCAATTCGGTGGACTGCATACTGATATCTGCATTTTCGGAACAGGCGGTGCACATCGCGAGCAAGATCATGGAGTATAACATTATTACGGTGATTCTGGGCGATTCCGGTTGGTGGAGCAATGCCAAAGCATTTGAAGGGGGTGAAGAATACATTGAGGGCGCCTATGTGGTGGCACCTCCCGGGGAGCTTTCCGGTGGGTTGGGAATGTCGTATCTTAACACAGTGTCCGGCACGGCTGATACCCGGGATATCCCTTTGATGAAGGGGGCTGATGCCCTCAACCTGATTCTTTATTGCCTCAGGAGAGAAGCCCATGACCCGGACGCCATCACCAAGATGCTCCGATCGATCCGTGATTTCCGGGGAATAGCCTCGAACGTTACCATCGATCCGGAACGCCGAACAAACCTCAAGGTGGAATTCATTCGTATTCAAGATGGTGCTTATATGGTGGTCAATAACGGTGCAACACTGAGAAGTGATTAGTGGTCAGAACAACTGAAAACGCAGTGTCTTCTCTTAACCGGTTGGCCCATGAGATGTGAATGTATCCACCTGCTGACAATCTTTATCGCCGTGGTGTTCTTTTTTTCGCCCGGACGTACCTTTTCTGCGCCGACTGATAATTTTCTGAGTGAAGAAGTCGATCTCGAAGAAATCATCGCCGATCTCCCCGTGTATTTCGATATTGAAAATGCTCGTGTGTCTGAACTTGCTCTTCTTCCCTGTTTTACTGAAGAATCGGCTCGCACCATTATCAATTTCCGTGATGCCCTGGGAGACGGCGAGCTTTTTTACCAGCACATAGAAGACATACCCGGCTTGTCGCCGGTGCAGTATGCAGTACTCAACCATCTGGCGAATACGAGAATGGACAGCGGTACTCCGCAGCTGTCCCGTTCTCTTCGGACTGGTTTCCATCATCAGCCGGACGATGAGATGCTCTCCGAGAGCCGTTACTATTTCAGGTTTAGAGCCGGCGAGGACGGGAAACTCGCCTATACATTCCTCGGCGAGCGTGATCCCTTCGAGCCGAAGGCACTCGATCTCTTCTCTGGAAACCTCTCGCTCAACCTGGAAAAAGCACGCACCCGGGTAATCATTGGCGACTACCGCTGGGGGTTTGGACAGCGCCTCGTTCTGTCACGGTACACGAGGAACTACATGAACGGAGCGCATATCATGGCGACCGAACCGGGGATTGCCGCCAATACCTCGTTTGAGGAAACCCACTATCTGCGGGGCATATTTATCGAGACCGTGCGGGAGCATCTGTCGGCACAGGCGTGCACTTCGATCCGGAACCTCGATGCCACTGTCGACGAATCGGGGATGGCACTTTCCATCAGAGAGTCCGGCTATCACTATTCAGGAACAGATCGGGCAAACCTCGAGGAAACGATAACCGTTGCACGGCTGGCATTCCACGGTATCAAGGATGTATCACTCGGTGTTGCCGGAATTGCATCAGGTTATTCACTCCCACTGGCAAGACGGAGTGGCGAGCGCTACCTTGCCTATCCCGAGGGATCGGGATTCAACTATGTTTCAGTTGATGGTGCCCTAAGCCGTGGTATGACCGTACTCTTCTTCGAACATGCCCGGAGCGATCAGCATGAGCATGCGACGCTGGGAGGTCTGGAACTCCATTCCGGGCGTGTCCGCGGCTGCCTTGCGTACCGTTACTACACGGAAGGTTACTGGGCGCTTCGGTCAGGCGGTATATCGAGTTTCGGCTCGACATCGAACGAGCGGGGAGTATACTCGGCGGTACAGGCTGAACTGCCGTTTTCTACAAAGCTCGTGGCTTCAATGGATCTCGCGCGGACGCTCTCGCGGACGTTTACCGCAACCATGCCGGTATCTCGAAGGCGCGTGAGCATTGTCTTGCGGACGCGTATCCGTCGGAAGCTGACCGTGAAAATGGTGGCGCGATCAACGGAAG
>CAYWBT010000034.1:0-8725 GCA_964456585.1 uncultured bacterium | reverse complement strand
CCGGCGGTCTCGATAATCACCGGTGGAATACACGCGCAGAAATCACGAGAGAATCAGGCCGCCAGATATTGCCGGGAGTACGGGCGATGCTTGCCTGGTCTGAAAGCGAAGGCGAGGGGGGGACGTACGGTGAACTGGCGGTGTTCGAAACCGGTCACGTTGCTGCGTTTGACTGTGCGTTCGGTCTCTTCGATATTCCCAGCTATGCGGCGCGTTTCTACCGCTACGAGCGCGATGTCCCGGGCAGAGGCCTGACTCGTGCCGTATGGGGACGGGGCGGAACGGTGGTGATCACACTACGAATAGGACCGTTTTCCGCCCGGTACCGGTTTTCCGACGCTGACCTGACCACCCGGTCGCATGCTGTAACGTTGCAGAGTGACATGCTTTTCTGAATGTGTGCCGCGATGAGGATTGAACGAGCAAATTTAACCTTGACAAATGGTATCGTTTCATTTTCATTAATTATCGAGGCAAGATATTATTTTAGAGAATAGTCAAAGGTAGAATTTTTTTTGTCAGTTAGGAGTTATGAATTGAAGAAAAATATAGTTTTTTCGATGATTATTTGTTTGGGAATTTATGGATGCCAGGGGAAAGAAAAACGGTCGCAGACTAGTATCCCGCAAAAAGGCACGCTTCAAACAGCCGAGAAGAAAACAGTCGCTTTCATGGAAGGAATGCCCGATACGTTTCACCCCGAAAGTTCCGTTGAGAGTGCAAGGAAAACCAGGCTCGCGTCATTTGGTTTGCGCACAAGCCCGCTTCCGGTCCCCGCACCCACCGAAGAGGTGGTGAGAGAGGCGATCAATAAACCGGATTTTATCAAGATCGCTGTTCGAGAATTTAAGGTTAAACCGGTGGAGCTTCCTGCCTACCCGTTTGATTATGAAAATGATATCGAAGCGTTGAAACGGCTCAACAGGGATCACCATCTCGATGCAATCATTCATGATGACATGTCTGAACTGGACAGTATGAAGGCATTGATGCTCTACACCAACAGGTTCATGGAAGGCGGGACAGTACCATCGTCCGAACAAGATTTGGGGCCTTCCGCCGAAGTGATAACGAAACTCAGGCGGGAACGGGGAATCGGGGGAACGAGCAAGCACTATGCCGCCCTGCTATGCCAGTTGTCCCTGTCGTGCGGATTCAATGCGAGAATGATCGGCATGCACACCCTGGATGAACGCGGCGAACCGGTTACCCACGATGTATGCGAGGTGTACCTCAATACTTACGACAAGTGGGTGGTCTTTGATGCGTTCGAGAGGGCGACCTACTACACCAGAGATAACGTTCCTCAGTCAGCACTCGAGCTCCATACTATTATGCTGAACGATAACTACCGGGTTATCGAGGCGTTTTCCGGGCTCGGTGACTTTTCCGATATTATTTCGGTCAGGGAAAAGCTTCTTCCCTGCTATAGATACCTCTACATGTGGCGCATGAATGATATTCTCGGAAAAAGCCCGCGGGGAGGGACCATCCCCTGGCAGGCGCTGTACCGGTATCATCTCGTCTGGGAGGATGCAGTCACGACAGTTACCGGGGGCGGGTATGACAAAGTAGCGAGATTTCGGGATACGAGTGTTAAAGCATATCCCCTGGAGGGTGTCCGGTATGTAACCCATTTCAGCGACGAATTCAACTGGCCGCTCAATCATGTCACCTTTAACGTCGAGCGCGTGTCCGAAAAGGATGTTGTCGTTCACTTACAAACGCTGACACCGAATTTCAAGAATTTCAAGATTGAAAACGGCGGGATACAACAGGTAACAACCCACCGCCATACGATCAAAAATATATTTAGTCAATTCCGGGTTGAGAGTGTGAATATGTTCGGGAGAAAAGGCCCGGTCTCAACCATGTTGTTTGCACTATAACAGGGAGGCGCGGCATGACACTCAACGACGCACTGATTTTATCGTATATTAAGCGCGGTATCGGTTATGGGTACAAAATCCTGTCGCATGTTAAGGAAAACAGGTCTGATGAGTGGGTCGATTTTTCACGTGCCGGTCTCTATAAAACGCTCGATAAACTTGAAAAAAAGAAGTATGTGCAGAAAAAGCTTGAGCAAACCAGTGGACGTCCCCCGAAAAAAGTGTATGCAATAACGCCGTTGGGAGAAACTTCCCTCGCGCAATTCCTCGAGGACGGATTCGATTTTGCCTACCCGAGTAAACACAGCTTCGATGCCTATCTCGTTACCGCCTTTGCCGCTTCCCCGAGCGCCTCATTCCTGGCGGAAACGGTGGGGAGGCGTCTTGAAGCTGTCAAGCGTCAGATTGTGGAACTCAGGAGTGACTGGCCGAAAGACAAGGATTCTTACCCCTTCGTTGTCTACGCCCTCTACCGGCATCGCGAGGAATCACTGAAATCCGAGTATGAGTGGCTCACCTGGCTCGAAAAAATGCTCTCATCGGTTTCCGGCGATGTGCTCCACCAGACATGGGGTGATGTCAGGTGATCGTGACGTATTGACCGCATGAAGAACGGGCACCTCCCGGTTCCGAAACGGGCGGTTTCATAGTCAGGTGAGTTGGTTTCCTTCGGCACCCGGAGTCAGAGCGGCATATTTTCAGGCTTACGTGTGTTTCATTTTCTATCCGGTTCCCGCCTGCCGATAATCATGGATGTTTTTCAAACTCTTCACTGACGAAACGGATTACTACCCTTCGGTACCTTTCCGCAGCGCAGATTGTACAAAAAACGCCGTACAGAATCTCCGAAAATTACCCGGTTTTTCTTCTTAGCAGACAACGGATGTATCACGAGAGCACGGCGGGAAGTCACCGTTCCCCGGGGGAACCGGCCAAGGTATTTTTCTCGAAGCGGTCGATGACCGCGGCACCGACGATATCGCCCCAGCAGTTGCAGATTGTCCGAAATCTGTCGAGTAACCAGTCGATTGATATGATGATTCCAATGCCTTCGAGGGGCAGTCCCACGCTCTTGAGGACGAGCACCATGGTGATGAGACCCGCCTGCGGTATGCCGGCCGCACCGATCGCCGCAATAGTTGCGGTGAACAGCACGATAACCTGCTCTCCGAAACCGAGTTGAATGTTGTACAGTTGTGCGATGAATATGGCGGCGACTCCCTCATACAGTGCGGTGCCATCCATGTTAAGTGTGGCGCCGAGGGGAAGGACGAAATTTGCGATGCGCTCGGACACCTTGTTCCGCTCGATGGTGAGTTTGAGCGAGACCGGCAGGGTCGCCACACTCGAATCGGTGGAGAATGCGGTCAGGATCATGGGAATGAGGTTCTTGATGAAGGGGAGCGTGCGGCGCTTTCCAATGAATTTCAAGATGAGAACGAGGGTAATACAGCCGTGAATCGCGATTCCCAACAGCGCGGTGAAAAAATACCTCGAAATGTGCATGAGTTCTTCGATAAAACCCCCGACTGTCGATAGTTCCGCTTCACCGATTCGGGCGGCGATCAGGCCGAAAATCCCCAGCGGAGCGATATACATGAGGAGGGTGACACATTTCAAAATTGTGACATTGACCGCGTTTATGAGCTGTATGAGCGGCTTCCCTGCTTCTCCCACCGTGGTGAGAACCGCGCCGAAAAAGAGGCAGAACAGGATGAGGGGAAAAATGTTTTCTTCGACCATGAGGCGGAAAATGTTGCGGGGCACAAAGTTGGTAACATATTCGTCGATACCCATTCGGGTCGTTTTTGCCGCCAGTTTCCATCCCGTGCCGGAAAGGCGGGGTTCGGTCTTCTTGCCGGCGTCATCCAACCAGGTGAGGATGCGGACGCGGTCACTACCTATAACACCGTCAGGATCGATGAAGCCCACAATATGCTGGTCGAGGAGTTCGACCTGGTGCCGATCGGGATGAACATTTTCCGGCAAGCTGCCGGTGTCCGAGAGTATCCGGAATGTCGATCCGCCGGAGACGGGATTCTGAATGATGGTATAGTCCGCATTCGGAAACTCGTTCTGTACCGCGGTGATCTGTTTCCCCGGGGTGATGAGATTGACAAGGATAATACCGGTGAGCGCGGCCATGAAGGTGGTGGACAGGTAATAGAGCACTGTCTTGAATCCGAGAGAACCGAGGTGCCTGATGTCGCCGAGACTCGAAATGGCGGAAATCATCGAGGATATGATGAGCGGAACAACAAGGGAGAACAGGATATTGAGAAAAATATCGCCGAAAAACTTGAATTTTACTGCGAAGAGCGGATGATAGTGACCGACAAAAATGCCGAGAACGACGCTAACGATGATTGGAATTGTAGGAAAAGAAAAGTCACGTTTTTTTCTGGTCATATCACCTCACAATTTCTGCGATGCCGCCCTCCTGGGTGAGAGCAAAAACAACCATGTTCACCCCCATTTTCAACTGGGGATCACTTTCTGAGTTGTCACTCCATCTCCTAATATATCCCTTGTTTGAATAGATTGCAACAAGTCGGTCCTTGTACCAAACCCCCTCGAGGTAGAACACCGGTTTTGACATGAATCCCATGGATGTTCCCACCTCGTCACCATACGGGGGACCATCATCAAAATCAAAAAAGCAGTGGTAGAGCGGATGCGAATTTGGTATGATTTGAAACCGTGCGTTGGGGATCGTATCCAAAATCATCTTTTTCAGGGTCGCCTCTGCAGCGCTGAAATCACTCCGCGGGGAGGTATCGTCAAGCAGCATAACGCCGCCCTTCTCGAAAAACCTCTTCACATTTTTGCATTCGGTCGGGGTCAGTTCGAACATGTCTTCCGTTGTCACAAAAACGAAGGGCATCTCCAGGAGGCGCTCCGAACTCAAAAGCAGATGTTCTTCAAGACGAACCGAGATCTTGGTCCATTTTTTCATCGCTTCCGTCAGCTTGGATAAGCCCCTCGTATACTTGAGAGGATAGCGGAGCTGCTCTCCCCAGGCGTAGGCGAAGGAAACATTGCCCCGCACATTCTGCTTATCGGTGGTATCGATGACGACAAGGCTCTTTGGCGGCGCTTGATTATTCCGGGTCTGGCCGAAACCGTTCGGTCCCGCAGAGACAAGGAACATACAGACGAGCGCAATTCCTGTCAAATACATGCCTCTCATGGCAATCACCCACCGTTTCGGTTAAAACAGCAGTGAGCGTACGCGAAATATGCTTGCCGAATGTTGTCCGCTCACCATGCTATCCCCACGTTTTCTTGTGTGTTCAGTGTACTTCCGCAAGGCCGCCCTCCTGGATGAGTGAGAAAACGATCATGTTCACCCCCATCCGGAGCTGCGGTTCGTTGTTGGATGTCTCATTCCACTTGACAATATAGCCCTTGTCGGAGTAGACGGCGACCAGTCTGTCGCGATACCAGACTCCCTCGAGGTAGTTCACCCGCTTGGACATGCGCTGACGCTTCCAATTTTCCTCCTCAGTTCCTGTGCCGGAAAAGTCGCCATATGACCCGATCTCGGAGCCCTGGGGCGGGCCATCGTCGAAATCGAAGAAGCAGTGGTAAAACGGGTGGCCGTTATTGATCGGCGCAAACCGTGCATTGGGAATGACATCACGCAGCATCTGCTTGAGCGATGCACCGCCGGGGCTGCGTTCCGATTTGGCAAGTGCGTTGTCTGCCACAATGAATCCGCCGAGGTCGATATATTTTTTCAGGTTGTCTTTTTCCGTCGGTGTGAGTTGGAAGGCTTCTTTGGTGGTAACGTAAATGAGCGGCATGGTAAAGACATCGTTTGAACTGAGGAGCAGGTGATCAACAAGGCCGGTTTCTATTTTTGTATATTTCCCCATAGCCTCCTTGAGGTTGATGATGCCTCTCGACAGCTCACGTGGCGGCCGCAGTTGTTCTCCCCACGCCAGTGCAATTTTCGTGTAGCCGACAATCTTCTTTTTGTCCCTCGGATTGGTAAAAACGCCGACCTTCTTGACAATGGTTTGTGAAAAACCGTTCAGGGCGATGAAGAGTGCGGTTACGGTGATGATTCCCAACACAACCGTCCTGATCGGATCTGTTTCTCTTCTGTGGTGTGCTCTCATTGTACAATCCCCTTGTAGTTGAGGGTTCGGAACGAGTACCGCGATCAAGGTTCTGTATCAGATGTATTATCCGGAATATCGCTGCTTGTGGGCGGCATAGGTATTATGAATCCCACATTGTCCCGCCCGGAGATCGTTCCGGGCCCTTCTCGTATGCGAATCATCGACAGACAGTGGCTCACTCCTCCTGCAGTTCTGTGCGGTAGTTGTCTCTATGCAATCCTATCATGCCAAAAGGTATCTGCTTGAAGCCGAGCTTGAGGATGGGCGAACCGGGCGAAAGCTGGAAATCCGCACTGAGGGGATCGCTCCCGGCGAATTGAGGATCGGTATCCACAAGGTTGTCATCGAGATTCACATTCTTCTCATTAACATCCATAAGATGCAGGAACAATCCTTCCCCGATCTTTATATTCCGCACGATTGTGTTGTTCATCGCTTCGAGCGGGTCCTTTTCGAGGAAGTCGATCAATTCTGGATAGCGGTCGGTATAGAGCGGCTGGTCAAAAGGAACCCGCTCGAGTTTCCCGAACATGTCCCAGGAACCCTGCCGTCCCTTGATCAACTCACCGGACCAGCCCTTGCCGCGATTATCGATATGTACACCGTACTCGCCGTCAATGAAGATGTTGTTCTCGACATGCGTGTCACGGCCGCCGCCGATGAATACGCCCTTGCCGGCCCGGACCAGCACATTGCCATATATATAGGTCCCGCTGGTGAGATCATCGAGGTAGATCGCCATTGTGCCATGGCTCATCCTGCTGCTGGTGTCGTGGATATAGTTATACTGCACCACGTTCCCGCGCGCCGACCAGTCCCGGCCGGTATAGATCACCCCCACGTCGCCGGTGTCGAGAGCCACGTCATGAATGTGGTTGTACTCGATCACGTGATCGTTTCCGTTGTACGCGATCGCTGTATGGGGTGCATGGTGAATGTAGTTGTGTGCGACGCGATTGCCGACTCCGCTGATCCTCACCCCCTGCTGGTAGGTACGCACCCAGAAACCGAAATGGTGGATGTGGTTGTTGACGGCACTGTGCCTGCCCGAAACAAGCGTTGTCCTGTCGCCACCAGACATTGAGATTCCCGCCTCGCCAAGATTGTAGATATCGCATGATACGACCTCATGGTTCTCGCCACCGTTGACTGTCACAGCGCTCTGGCCGAGGTCACGTATCTCGCACCCAGCGATCCGTACTCCCACGCCGCCCTCGATCACGATTCCCGAACTACGTGCGCATTCCAGCCCGATATTGATGAACTCGACATGCGACACATTGTCCATGGCAACCAGCGGAACATCCAGAACAGAGACCGTCACTTCCGCGTTGTCAAGCTGCCCCGGCGGAACGAAGTAGAGCATGCCCGCGCTACGGTCGATATAATACTCGCCTGGTATGTCCAACTCCTCCAGCAGGTTCAGGAACCGGAATCGCTGGCCTTTCTTGTATCCGAAAAGGCTCTGGGGCGGCTCGAGCACCACCAGCCTGGTCTGCAGATCGATTTCGCGGACCTTGATGTACGCGTCGGCCCAGTCGTACATCCAGTAACCGTAGACCCACAGGTCACCAGTATCCCGCCAGCGCTCCATCCGGTCTCCATCGAAGAAAAACCGGTCGGTGTCCTTCCCTCGCACCTTACCACCGCTGCCGATCAGGTTTACGGTGTCCTCGGGCAATGAAGCAATCACCGCCCAGCTGTCGTTGGGCCACCGGGCGATTTCGAGGCGCTGCTTGTTGAAAAAGACTTCCGTGGGTGCGGGCTGCTGAGGCAGGCCAAACCCCCGTGGTTTGAACTGTCCCGGATTCTCGATGCCCAAAGCAGCCAGGTCCACCCCCACGAGCCTGTCCCTGATGCCGGCGGATACGCGTCCAATCACCGTAGGATCGGTCACCCGCGCGATGGCTCCCTCTGGAACGATCATGCCGCCGGTCATCCGGACGCTGGCACGGGGATTGGCACGGTACACGACAGGCGCATCCGGCGTTCCCGAATCCCGTGCATCGAGGGTGAATGTTCGCCTCCGCTCATACACGCCGCCGTGAATCCATATTGTCACACCACGGGCAGTATTCCGTGCCCGCAGGGCGTCACGCGCTGCTTCAAGCGTCCGAAACGGACGGCTCTCGGTGCCGGGATTGCGGTCGTCGCCCGTGAGAGAGACATGGATGTCCTCTCCCATAACGTTCGCTCCCTGCATAAGCGACAGGATTGTGGCGAAAACTAAAAACGCGCTTTTCATGTTCACCGGTCTTCCTTTCCGATACTGTGCTCCGTCACATGGCAGAGATCACACACAGGACGCGGCACTCCACGGTACTATTACTCTCAATATCGATTGTCTTCGAATTTCGGGCCGGGAGTATACTACGACATTCTCCATTGTAAAGTCATGAGGGCTAAAAACTCCGAATACGTATTCTATCAATTCAAAAATATTGCTTTTAATCATTTCAAGCAAAGGTTTTTCTTAGGAATAGGTAGCTTTTTTCTTGATTCACATACCATCCAATAGTATACATTGTATTAGACGCATGAAAAAGGTTTTTCGTTTGATATTATTTTCATGGTGAAAACGGTACCGGCGGATCAATCCGTACTGAACCGATACAGGGACGGGACATCAATGAGCGGATAAAAATGAAAACCGCAGAATATGTTGATTTGGTCGGGAACCGAAACATGGTTCGAGTGATCATCACGGTG
>CAYWBT010000033.1:0-20444 GCA_964456585.1 uncultured bacterium | reverse complement strand
TTCGATGTTTCCACTTCGGTTCGTATATCTTTCACCAAAGTGTAGGGCTGAAAGACATACGAGCGAATCTGGCTGCCCCATTCGATCTTTTTCTGGTCCTTCGTATATTCAGCCTGCTTTTTTTCCTCTTCTTCCAGCTTGAGCTTGTAGAGACGGGATTTGAGTATCTTCATGGCGAAGGACTTATTCTTGAACTGGCTTCGCTCGTTCTGACACTGTACCACAATGCCGGACGGGATATGGGTGATGCGGACTGCTGAAGATGTTTTATTCACATGCTGTCCGCCCGCGCCGGAAGCACGGTATACGTCTATTTTCAAATCCTTCTCGTCAATATCGATCTCGATGTTGTCATCGACCTCCGGCAGAACGGTTACCGAAGCAAAGGAGGTGTGACGGCGCGCATTTGAGTCGAACGGGCTGATCCGGACGAGGCGGTGGACGCCGTTTTCCGCCTTGAGATAACCGTAGGCGTACTCTCCCTTGACCAGGATCGTCGCGCTCTTTATACCCGCTTCCTGACCCGACTGGGTATCAAATTCCTCGTACTGGTAATCCTGGCGTTCAATCCAGCGCAGGTACATCCTGAGCAGCATCTGTGCCCAGTCCTGGCTCTCTGTCCCGCCTGCCCCTGAATTGATGGAAAGAATAGCGTTTTTCGGATCGTCCCTGCCGCCGAGCATGGTCTGAAACTCGAGGTCGGAAATCTTCTTCTCGAGTGTGTCGAGGATAGAATCAACCTCGGCGAAGGCAGATTCGTCTTTTTCCTCTTCCGCAAGCTCGTTGAGAACCATTGCATCCTCGAAGGACGCCTCAAGCACCTGCAGGGACTTTATCGGTTTTTCAAGCAGGGTGATCCTGTCGATGATAGCCTGGGCTGCACGCCGGTCGTTCCAGAATGATGGAGTGTCGCGTTTTTCGAAGAGGGTTTTCAGCTCCTTGTTTCGGCGGTCGAGGTCAAAGATGCCTCCTGAGGTCTTCGATTCTTCCTCGGTACTCTTCAATTCTATCATTCGTTGATGCCATTGAAAAACCTCCATTTCGTCGGTATATTATTGTAGTATCTAATGCTACTTTGCCATATTGAATACATGCAATTTAACGTTGAGTAAGTATAGTACATTCAAAGAGATAAGTCAAGCATAGATTTTAAATCACGATAAATAAACGGTATACTATTTATACAAATAACATATAAGAAATACTCTACTAATTGCAGATGTGATAGCGTAAAAAATTATCTTGATTGTATTTTACAAAACCACTATAATTAAAAAGCCATAAAGAACATTTTTGACAATACTTTGGCGGGGACTTTTTATGTTTAAACGCAGAGTGGTCTCGATTGGCATCCTGATTGCGGCGCTGTTTGTTTCCTCACTGTCATATGCCATCATGACCGGGACTGAACTTCAGGTCACGTCTATAATTACCAATTCAGAAGATACTGTATTTATCGGCACCATGAATCATGGTGTATTAAGGTCTTTTGACAGGGGCCTTACATTTGAGACGACAGGTTTGAACGATGTGCAGGTTCTAACGCTCGTTTCAAGAAGTGATGGCGCTTTGTTTGCCGGAACAGGCGGCAACGGTATTTTTCGTTCAGAAAACACGGGAAATACGTGGACACAGATTACTAACGGTCTCAGCGAAGCCTCGGACGTCTGGGCAATCCTTTTCTCTGATAACGCAACAATATTTATCGGAACCGGTCACGGCATCTACCAATCAGAGGATAACGGTACCACCTGGCAGCCTTCCGGTCTCGCAGACTTCACCGTAAAAACAATTACCACGCTTCCGAACGGGGATCTTCTGGCCGGAGCGGGGACCGACGGCATCTATCGTTCGGTCGACAATGGATCAACCTGGCAGTTGACAGACGAACAAACTATGTCCTTCGATACCGTTCATGTTACCGTTGGGCCAAACGGTACTGTTTTCGCTTCCACGTGGGGTCAGGGTATGTATCGATCCCTCGACAACGGGGATTCATGGGAACAATCGTATAACTGGACTAGTTGGGAATTCCGGAAGGTTGTATTCGACCGGAAGGGAATACCCTATGCGTGTGCAACAAGAGATGTCGTACGTTCATGGGACAACGGTCACAGCTGGGCGCAGGACTGGGGTCAAACGTTCTATTTTGACAATTTCGGCGATATATTTTTCGGAAAGGGTGGATACATCATCGTTGGTTTGTGGGGACGAGGCACCTATGTTTCATTTGACGATGGTGTCACCTGGCGGAGGTCATTCCAACCATATTTTGAGGATGTCGGGATTAAAACCATCACCACGGATCAGAGTAACAAACTCATCGTCGGGACGGGTAACGGAGTTTTCCGTTCGGATGATAACGGTACCAGTTCCTACTATTATGGCCTCGGAAGCAAAATTATCATCTCCACGGAAATAACCCCAGGTGGCACAATATTTGCGGGAACGGCGGGGAGTGGTCTGTATGCTATCAGCGATGGGGAAGCGGACTGGACACCTGTCATGAGCGGCATCGATCCCGATGAGAGTATTTGGGATATGTATACTGATGATTCCACACTCTTTGCCGCAACTGAAAACGGCGTGTACGAATCATCAGACGGGGGAATAACATGGACACACGCAGGCCTGGAAGGAAAACAGGTGCGATCACTCGCGTCATGTTCAACCGGAGAACTTTTTGCCGCGACGCCCAACGATGGTGTTTTTATGAGGTCGTCAAGTACCTCGACATGGATCCTGACCAATGAGTCCACGAGTGATCTTGTCATCAATAAAATGGTTGTGAATTCAGAAGATACCATTTTTTTAGCGACTTCCGGGCAGAATGTCATGTGCTCTTCAGATCGAGGCGCTACATGGCTGCACCTCTCGACACCTGATTTTACTCCCTATGATAATTTAGACACGTTTATCCCTGAGTTGCTGCTTGATGATGAAGGAAATCTGTACGCGACGAGTATGAATCGTGCATTTGTTTCGGAGGATAATGGACAGACATGGGCTGATTATGTGAGCATTTCCCTCAGTATTAACCGAATGGCGATCCTTCCCGACGGTACGATATTTATTGGTGTTGAATATTACCATCCGCACCAGATCCACAATTCCGGTTTGTTTCGCTCTACAGACGACGGTAACAGTTGGACGCGTGTCATTCCCGATTTATCAAAGCCTGCGAGCGTTAAAGAGGAACAACCTGTTCCGTATACCCTCGTTTCCTATCCTAATCCTTTTAACGCAGTTACAACAATTCAATACATGATTGGCGAACCGGGTTTTGTCAGCATATCCGCCTATAATATCATTGGGCAGAAAGTTGATATGGTACTAGAAGAATACAAAAATAAGGGGACGTATATAGCTCACTGGGATGCGGCTGAGTTTTCTTCCGGGATATATTTCATCGTTCTCACCGGTTCGAAACGACATATCTCAACAAAAACTATTCTTCTTCGATAAACAAGATAAGGACCTCTGACAACGGAGCTATAGGCTAAAGGTAATTAATACTATCTGCTTTGAATCATAATCCAATAAATCTTGTGTTTTTCTTCATACTATGCCCAGCGTGACAATGAACACCGTACATCGGATCGCTCACTTCAAACCCAGAACATCCTGCATGTCGTACAGTCCCGGTTTTGCCTGACAGACGAATTTCGCCGCCCGGAGTGCTCCTTGGGCTAAGGTGTCTCGTGATTGTGCACGGTGCACGAGCTCGATACGCTCGCCGGGTGTTCCAAAACTGACTGTATGCTCGCCGACCACATCTCCCATCCTGAGGGCATGGATTCCAATTTCACTGGCTGTTCGTTCACCGGTTATACCCTGCCTGCCGTAACGCGCTTCTTTGGCAAGATCACGACCAAGTGTCTCAGCGATGATCTCAGCGAGTCGTTGTGCTGTTCCTGAGGGGGCGTCTTTCTTGTGCCGGTGGTGAACTTCGGTGATTTCGACATCGTACTCATCGCCAAGAATAGCGGCTGTTTCGGCGGCCAGCTTGAAGAGCAGGTTCACCCCGACGCTCATGTTCGGTGCCAATACGCAGGGTATGGGGGCGACGAGACTTTCAAATTGGGTGCGATCCTCACCTTTCAAACCCGTTGTGCCGACTACCAGGGGAATCCCGGCGCTCCCGCAGATTTCCGCCGTCTTCATGATGATGTCCGGCCAGGTGAAGTCTATCACCACGTCCGCATCTCGCACCGCCGCGGAAAGATCGTCGGTGATGGATACACCAAGTTTACCCGTTCCGACAATCTCGCCGATATCTTCACCGATACGTTGGGTATCGACCGCGCCGGCTACAGTACAATCGGGATCTTCTGCGGCGAGTGCCACGATTCTCCGACCCATCCGTCCGAGGGCGCCGTTCATAATAAGTTTCATGCTGTATCCTTCTCATGAGTTGAAAGAACGGTTGCTTTTTGAGTTCACCTGTCTGGTAGTGCGAAAAAAATCCCTGAAGCGATCCAAACCGGTACCCAAAATAGTGGTTTGCCGCAATGTCGGATAACCGCGAAAATTATTCATGCGCCCTAGAGCAAGCCCGCATCACCCAAGAGTGTTTTTAAGTATGAAATGCCCGCTTCGTTTGGCTCAACGAGGGGAAGTCGCAGCGGCCCGGTATCCATTCCCATGATATTCATGGCCGTCTTGACCGGTGACGGATTCGTTTCGAGTTTCATCAGATTTCGCATGAGCGGAAACAGTTCCGAGTTTATGGTGCGAGCCGTCTCAAAATCTCCCCTCAGGGCTGCTCCGGACATGTCTGACATTTTATGGGGTGCGATATTCGAGATAACGCTGATAACGCCCCGTGCCCCGATAGAAATCATCGGTACGGTCATGGAGTCGTCGCCGGATAGAACGATGAAATCCTCTGGTGTGTGGATTATGATCTCGCATATCTGGTCAATACTTCCCGATGCTTCCTTGATACCGAGGATTGTCGGCAACTCCGCGAGCTCGACAATGGTGTCCGCGGTGGTATTGACACTGGTGCGTCCCGGGCAGTTGTAAATGATAAGCGGTAAATCGCTGGACGCGGCGATCTGCCGGTAGTGTGCGATCAAGCCTGCCTGCGAAGGTCTGTTATAGTACGGGGTAATAAGTAGTCCTGCATCGGCTCCCATCTCACGGGCGTGTCTGGTGAGACTGATCGCTTCCGCCGTGTTATTAGAACCGGTTCCGGCGATGACCGGCACCCGGCCCTTTACCGCATCGATCACGATGTCGATTACCCGGTGATGTTCCTTGTGGCTCAGGGTTGGGGATTCACCGGTTGTACCGCAGGGAACGAGACCGGCTATACCGTTCTCGATCTGGAATTCCACCATCTCCCTGAGCTTCGACTCGTTGATGGTGCCTTCGCTGAACGGTGTCACCATCGCGGTGAATACGCCTTCGAGTGCGAGCATGCTCCCTCCTCGATAAAATCCTATGATTGTGAAAATACCATGGTTGTCAGTCATCCATGAAAAAACCGGGTCGCCCCGGCCTGTGCACGTTCATGCTGGCACTCATGAAAGGTCGTCGGGATCGATCCCGAAAATCGTATACAAAATATACGAAACACAGGGGAATTGGTCAATAAAAAACAGCGCAACCGGTATCGGCACCGGTACATTCCATTCACGAAACACCGGCTGCGTGAAGCAGATTAAAAACACGAAAGGCATGCTCCCGATTGATGGAGATGCCTTCGTGCTCTCTGAACAACAACGTTGAAAGCACTGTATCACGGTGCTTTATGTCTCGCGGTAACGTGGTTAAAACTCACATTCCACCGCTTTCGGAGACGGAAAGAGTTCGTTGATCTTTTCAACAGCATCATCAGGAATAACGATGTCCGCAGCCTTCAAGTTGTCTTCGAGCTGTGAAATCTTTGTTGCCGCGGCTATCACACTCGTAACCGCCGGATTTTTGAGACACCAGGCAATGGCGAGCTGTGCGGCGGTTACTCCCATTTCGCCGGCAATTTTCACAAAGTCCTGCGCTTTCTGCTTGTTTTCTTCAGTCCAGTACATGTTCTTGATGACCATGTTGGTATCGTTATTTGCGGCGCGGGTACCTTTCTGTGCTTCCTCGCCGGGTTTGTATTTCCCGGTCAACATACCATGGGCGAGTGCGGAAAAGACAACGTTTCCGATTCCTTCAGCCGTTGTTGCCGGGAACAGGTTTCGCTCGGGATAACGGTAGAGCAGGCTGTAGCGTGGCTCGCTGATTCCCATCGGTCGGGCGCCGATTTCACGCGCAATGCGGTTCGCCCGGACGATTTGGTGTGCCGGCCACTCACTGACACCCCAGTAGAGGATTTTACCCTGGCGTGCAAGGTCTTCAAGCGCCCTGATCGACTCCTCGATCGGTGTGTCGGGATCGAACCGGTGGAGCATTAAAACATCGAGGTAATCGGTTTTAAGCCGCTTCAGGCTCTTGTGACAAGACTCCACAATATGCTTGGCGGAGAGGCCGAAGTCGTTTACTTCGTCGGACATCCGCGCCCAGCACTTGGTGAGGATAAAGAGGGAACTTCGCTCAAACTCGGAGAGATACTTGCCCAAAACCTTCTCTGCTTCGCCGAAATTATACGCGTCTGCGGTGTCGAAATAGTTTATCCCGTTGTCATAAGCTTTCCTGATCGTTTCGCGGGATGTTTTTTCATCGAGCTTGAATCCGATGGTCAGATAACTGCCAAGACCGAGTACGCTGAGTTTTACTCCCCATTTTCCCATCTTACGGTAGTGCATGAGAGACCTCCCGGTAAAGAGTGAACAAGTGTATGAGATGAGATGCATTGCATATGGACATAAGCTCTAACACATTGTATAACAATATATATAATCGATCATATAAAGTACGTTCTGATAGTCTATCGCAGCAGGGTCATGCTGCCCGTTTCTACGACATGGCGGGTTTTCAAACGGTAGAAATAGATACCCGATGCCGCGTAGTACCCCGCGTCAGTTGTCGAATCCCAGGCTACCATGTTTTTGCCGGGCGGGAAAGCACGATTGGCAAGTGTTTTGATACGTTGTCCCACGATATTATAGATGGTGATGGTGACCGATTCATGCTCGGGAAGGACAAAACCAATCGTCGTGGACGTATTAAATGGATTCGGAAAATTTCCCAGGAGAGTGAATCGTTCGGGAGTATGTTGGTACACCTGTGAAACGTAATCGGGATCGTATTGGACGACACCGAGGAAGGTTTCACGGTTTTCATCGAAGGCGTTCATGGCGATACGGCCGTCCTCATTGTGTATAATGAAATCGGTTGCCATACCTGATAGTTCGGGTATTCTATGCCAGACACCATCTTCGAGGTAGCCGGTATTATCATATCCGGATGCCCAGATACGGTTCTCCAGGTCATAATCGATAAACGATGCGTTGGGAAGGACAATATTTTCCTGGGTGTCCTGGCTGACAACCGTTTCCCATTTTGTGCCCAACCATTTTGACAGAAAGTTGTGACGTGCCCCCCAGATAAATTCATCGGGATCGACGATATAATCCCGCAGGTATTCATCATCGCCGGTTTCTCGCTGCCATCGCTCGCTCGACACGGCATCTTTATCGTAAGAGAGTATGGAACCGGCGACATTTTGCATGTAAACCATACCGTGAATGTCGATGAAGAGATTGTCGAATGAGATGTTGTATGAAAGGTCTAGCGGGGGGAGATAGGTCTTGTAGTCGGACGTGAAGTCATATTTTACCAGACCTTCCCGTGCACCAATCCAGATTTCATCCGAATAATCAAGCATAAATTCATTGACTTTATCAACATAAAGTGAATCGACCATCTCCCACGATTTACCATCGAACAGTTCAAATCCCATGTCAGTGTACACCATGACATCCCCGTCATCAAGGGTAATCATGTGGTACACGTTGTGGAATCTCACTCCTTCGTGATCTTTGTAATTGAACCACGTGGTGCCATCATATATACTGACACCGCATTTTTCGCTTTCCGCGTAGGTTACTCCGTTCACGCCATGACCGCATATTAACATGCCGTCATCCGTATACGTAATACAGGTGACCGTATCAGAAGCCAAATCGGAGTGATTTTCCTCGATCGCCCAGACTTCTTCCTTATTTTCATCATACCGGTACAGGTATTCTCCGTCGAAGGAGAAAATGGAACCATCGGAACGGGAAATCATGTAGTAGGAACGGTTGAATATGCTGGTTTCCATGGTTCTGGATTCCTGCCAGGAACCGTCTTCATCGAGACGGTACAGTCGGGGTTTTCCATAACCCCAGACACCGCCGTTGTTGTCAAAGAACAGAAACATGGGAGCGCCGCCGCCATTTTTAAATGTCCAGGTATCATCCTGGTAGATTCCGTAGCGTCCCAGGTTATTGACCCAGATACTGCCGTTCGGCGCTGTCTGCACAGTTAAAGAGGTCGATGTCGATTCTATTTCACCGGTACGGTCTGTCCAGGTGTCGTCCGAGAACGTCATTAGTTTCATGCTCTGTTCCCCGGGATCGACAAGGGTCGCCCAGAGGACATCGTTGAAATCGAACGAGAGCGAGCGTGCCAGACAATCTCTGAGCTTTGTAATCGAGTTGCCGTCAAAGGAAAAAATCCCGCCCTTCATCGAGTAAGCGCCGATATAGAGCGTTCCATCCTGCGAGAAGGCACCGACAAAGGGAGGAAGCATGTCGCTTGCGTTAAAGGATGTTATAGTGCCATTGTCATATATGTGCAGTTCGCCATTGTTGATGAAGTATAACCTGCCGTCGGCATCCTTGGTGAACGGAGGATCTTTCCCCAATATGTCGGAATCGTAAGAGAGCTTCCGCCAGTTCGCACCATCATAGATGTGAAAGGCATCGATGGTATCCATCAAGATTGTATCGTCGGGGAGGAGATGAATACTCAGAATTTCACTCTGAGGCGCCTGGCGCTGGTGATGTATCCACGCACCTTTTTCAGGTTCAGACCAGGAGGAATGACAGAACAGGGTACCGGCGAAGAGGATGATGAGCGCTGCACGGCATTTTTCGGAAATTCTTATGTTGACATAACGATTGAGCATACCAGCAATATACCAAATGGTACGGTGTATGAAACTATCGAAGGTGAAACAAAGGTCTTCAATATGGACACGTTTTCTGAGATAATCATGTCGGTTTGTCACATCCTCGTGCACGTGAAGAAGAGAAAATGTCACAACGTAAGTGTATATGGTACAGTATGAAGAGATCGTTGGGTGATTACTGTGTCCATATTTTTTCGATCTCTTCCAGGGACTTGCCTTTTGTTTCTATTACCATGCGCCAGACAAAAATGAAGGCGAAGGCGCTGACAATGGCATACATGAAAAAGGTTTTTTCCCCGAGTTTTTCGAGAAACCAGGGAAACGTCTGTGCCACTGCAAAACACGAAATCCATAATACCATCGTTGCAATCGACATGGCCCGTCCCCGTATCTTTGTCGGAAATATTTCCGACATCAGCACCCAGACGACCGGCCCCAGGCTCATGGCGAAAAATCCAACGTACGCGATTATCGGGATGAGAACATAAGAAGTTCCGACCATGCTCTGGTGAAAGGCGAGACCAACCAAAAAGAGCGATATTCCCATACCGGTAAGACCGATAAGGAGCAGCGGTTTTCTCCCAAGCCGGTCAACGGTCAGAATAGCGATGATCGTGCACAGCATGTTGGTCAAACCAACGATGACCGAGGCTAACAAGGCGGATGATTCACCGAAACCGGCCTCAATGAAGATCTTGGGTGCGTAATACAGGATGATATTGATACCGGTAATCTGCTGGAAAATAGCAAGGAGTATACCGACGAGGAGGAGTGTACGTAGTCCCGGACGAAAAAGTTCCCTGAACGATCCCTCTTCCAGCGTGAGAGATGCCTTGATCTCGGACAGTTCGAACTCGGCATGCGAGCGTCCCCCAACGTTTTTCAGGATCGCAAGCGCCGCATCATGTCGCCCCTGTTTTGTAAGAAATCGGGGGCTTTCGGGAATGAACAACAGACCAATAAAGAACATGAGCGCGGGAAGAATCTCGACAAAGAGCATCCATCGCCAGTTGGCTGCTCCGGTATCGACGAGCAACCAGTTGGTTAAATACGAGAGGAGAATACCACCGACGATAGTGAATTGGTTGATAGAAACAAGCCGTCCCCTGATACGTGCCGGTGCAATTTCGGCGATATACATGGGGGAGAGCATCGATGCGACTCCCACGGCAAGACCACCGATGAACCGTGCGAAGACCAGTTCCATAAATGTCCTTGGCAGCGCGGAAAGGATGGCCGAAACCATGAAAAAAAGCGCCGCACCAATAAGTACCTTCTTCCTGCCGAACCGATCGCTGAGCATACCGGCGAAAATGGCGCCGATGATACAGCCAACGAGGAGGTTACTGACAGCGAAACCCTCCTGGTGAGCATTGAGACTGAAATGTTTTGTGATGAAGGGAATGGCACCGGAAATTACCCCGGTATCAAAACCAAAGAGTAATCCCCCGAGGGCGGCAACGAGTGAGACAACGTAGACGTATACGGGGTTTCCGGTGTCTGAATGGTCAGGTTTCTCGGTTAACATCTGGTATGGTGGATCCGCCATGTCTATGCTCCAATAACGGTGCGTACTGCGTATAAATATTATTTTTTCTCGAAAACTTCCTGGGGATCGAACTCACCGAGTTTGATCTCTGCGACAACGCCGACAAGAGAGTGATCATAACGTCGTATCTGATAGAGCAAACGATCAGCATTTGCCGGAAGGACGGGTTTTCGTTTAAACTGTACTTCGGTAAAGGGAGAGACATCCATCACTTTGGTACGTCCCTTTTTATTGCCGTCCTTGTCGATGAAGTATTCCTCGAGGTACCCCGAATAGAAAACGCCGAACTTACCGGTGACGACATTTTCTTCATCCATGGTTATTTCCTCGGAGATGACGCCCAAGGAAAAGACATCTACCACGTTTGAACAGCGGCATACCGCCCACTGTACTTCCATGTCTTTCACTTCTCCCGGATTTAGTTTCGCCAGGGGACCCAGCACCTCGAGTTCCATGTTTGCCAGGGACGGATCGACAACGCCGTCTTCGTTTTTGACCTCGCCGGTGGACCATATCTCAAAATGATGGCCGCCATGCGGGTAGTCTGAGCCTTTTTCAACGGTGAAGAGGATAGCATAGACGATTTCCTGCTCCGGGTCATGCCATGCCGCCCATCCTTCGCGGACTTTCATGCCGACTTTTCCGATGGAAGGTGTGAAACGTGCGCTGAACATACCATTCTTCACACCCTGCCACTGTTCCGGATCGGCTTCTCCGTGCATCTGGTTCCAATTCCCATCATCCACCGGGATGTAAATGGTTCCCGAGGGTTTTGCCGCAATGGTTGCCAGACTCCAGAGTGCCCATTCAATCGGCTGGTCGATGACATTTTTCATCGAGAGTTTCAACGTGGCAATCGTACTCCCCGGGATAAGCGAGTACTGGTTGATGAACTGGAGTCCGGTTCGCCCCTCACCGTTGTCCTCAGGGCTCGTGAGGGTGATGATTGAGCCTTCACGCGTAAACTCGTACGGCAGACCGTCGAGAACCCTGTCAGGCGGACCGCCCCATTTGCCCTGCGGCGCCGGCCAGACTTTCGCACCGCCGGTGTTACGGAATTGTTCTCCGAGGTCGTTTTCATGGAAGTAGTCGATCTCGCCTTCATGAACGGGATTGTGCCACAATACCTGTTGGCCGATGGGTTCATATCCCATGATCTTTCCGCCGAGTTCCGGTACGATAGTGAGACGGGCAAAGGAATTCATAAGCGTAACAGACTCCCAACCGTAAAATCTTTCAGTGCCCCGTGCTGCACCAGTTGCCGATTTTGCACTCTTATCCCCCGTGTCCTGTTCCCCGGAACAGGATGCAACGACAACAACGAGCAGGCAGAGAAATGGTTGTTTAATGTATCTGGCAAAGCGCATAAAAAAAACCCCTTTTATTGACAATCGGTTTATTATTTCCTTTGGAAAATCGAGTTGTAATAATATAATTCAAGAATAGTGCTTGTTCAAGGCAATAATCATACTGAGACCAATTCCTGTTGGTGCAATTCTGAAATGTTCTGCTGTAACGAACTACCCTGATAATTTCATGCAAAGGAGAGTGGAATATGAACATGTGCAAATCTCGGCGAAGCTTTTTTGGCCAGGCTGCCCTTGCCGGTGGTGCTGCCGTGACCGGAGCACAGAAGGCGGGTGCGCAGGTGAAGCGTAAAACTTCGTCAGTTGAGCTGTTGAATGTCGGAGCGGTTGCTGTCGGTGCCGGCAGTCATTTGAACTACAGTATCTGGGCGCCGACGATCAATCCGACTGAACCCGAAATGTGGCCGATACGTAATACTAGAATGCGTATCACCCACTGCTGGGACAGAAATCCCGAGGACGCGGAAGCGTTTGCGAAAAAATACCAGTGCGAAACAGTCAAGAACTACTATGACATGGTCGATAAGGTCGATGCCATGATTTTTGCCGGATTTTACGAGGTGAAGTGGTGGCCCCAGCTCACGAAACCGTACCTTGAGGCGGGAATACCGTGTCACATCAACCGACCCTTCGCCTACAGCATGAAGAATGCTCGTCTCATGGTCGAAACTGCCCGGAAGCATAATACGCCCATTCTCTGCACCGACGAACGGGAATACATCAAGGAGGCAATTGTCGGCAGAGCGAAAGTCCGTGACATCCTCAAGGATGGAAAACAAATTCTGGGTGCAAACTCTTCAAATTCTGCGGGATACGAGTATCCGGCGCACGGTGTTCACGGCCTGTATTTCATGCTCGCGATACTCGGATTGGATGTCGAGCGGGTCAGCCTGCAGGCGGACGGCTGGTGGAATGGGAAGACGCCGACCTCCCCGCATCCCCAGACCTGGGCGACGCTCAACCTCCAGTACCGTGGAATTTCGATCGAAGGAGCCGGCAAACAGGATAAACCGTTCATGGCAACGCAACACCAACTCACCGGTCATCATTCGAACGCCACCATGCGCCTCTACCATAACGGCGGTTGGTGGGATGTCGACAACCACTGGACATTCGGGGAACATATGGATCGTCTCTACTACCTGTTTTACCCGACCGTGTTTGCCATGCAGCGGATGTTCGAGACGAGAAAAATGCAGTGGAGCTACGATTATATCCTGAAAAAAACGCAGATATTCCTGACAGGATTTAAATCGCATCTCGAAAATAACGGCGAGCTTCTCAGTGTCGATGATTTACCGGAAGACTGGGAAGCGCCGACACCGCATCCAGACTGGATCGACGAGGCGATATTTAACTGAGTACTATGTCGGGGATGCTCGATGGTACGACGCGGGAATCGTCCGGCCTGGCAGGAGAGAACGTTATCGGGTGCTCATCGTGAATGGTGAACGCTTAATATACAACCAGAGGGAACTGACCATGAAGAAAAATGTATCACGCCGAAGCTTTTTTGGAAAATCCATGATCGCCGGGGGACTTGCCGCCGCAGGAACCGCCAGAGTACATGCGGCGCCCCGAAAACAACCCACCACCGACCTTATCCGGGTGGGCGTGATTGCACTCGGCGATGACAGCCATATCGATGGCATCTGGGGACCAACAATAAATCAGACGGAACCCGATATGTGGCCGATCGGGCGGACAACCCGGATGCTTATCACCCACTGCTGGGACAGGAAACCGGACATAGCAGGGGCATTCGCGGAGAAATACCAATGCGAGGCGGTGAAGAACTACGACGACATGGTTGGTAAGGTGGACGGCATGATTTACGCCGGTTTTCAGGAGTGTAAGTGGTGGCCCGAGCTCACCAAACCATACCTCGAAGCCGGCATCCCCTGTTTCATCAACCGCCCGTTTGCCTACAGCATGAAAGCTGCCCATGAAATCGTGGACACGGCCCGTCAGCACAACACGCCCATACTCTGTACCGATGAGCGGGAATACATCCAGCAGGCAATCGTCGGCAGAGACAAAATCGAGCGGATACTCAAATCCGGCGGAATCATCCGCGGTGCCAACGGTGATAACTCGGCGGGAAACGAATACCCCCAGCACGGTGTCCACGGTCTCTATTTCATGCTCGCCATACTGGGTCTTGATGTCGAGCGTGTCGGCGTACAGGCGGACGGCTGGTGGCGCGCTGTCACTCCCGCGGCGAAGGTGGCGCAGACCTGGATGCAGATTACACTCCAGTATCGGGGGATTTCCATTCCCGGCGTGGAGGAGCAGACAAAGCCGTTCGTGGCGTCGCAACTCCAGACAGGTGTCGGAGGTGATGCCGGCATGAAGCTTTACTATCAGGATAAGGGCGGAAACCAGACGTGGGATATTTCACATCCCTGGACGTACGGAGAACGGCACAATCGCATTTTCTACCTCTTTTTCCCGACGGTACTGGCCATGCAGCGTATGTTCGAGACACGGAAGATGCAGTGGAGTTACGACTACATTCTCAAAAAAACGCAGATATTCCTCACCGGATTTAAGTCGCTGCTCGAACACAACGGAGCGATGATCGATGTTGACAGCCTGCCATATGACTGGGAGGCGCCGTGCCCGTATCCTGACTGGATCGATGAATCGATATTTCGGTAAAACGATGAGCGTAAAAAACATATACACGTTGAATGGAGCTGGCAGAATGAAAGAGAAAACCGAACACCGTAGCTTTTTCGGAATCGCGGGTGGAGCAGCCCTGGCGGCGGGAGCCGTTGCCGCCGGTGCAGGGAAAGCCGAGGCGAAACCGCGGGTAAAACGCCCGAAGACAGAACTCTTGAGTATCGGGGCGGTTGCACTCGGCGAAAACAGCCATCTGAATTACAGTATCTGGACACCCATGATCAACCAGACGGAGCCTGACCAGTGGCCGGTTGGCCGAACGACCGGTATGCAGATAACTCACTGCTGGGATCCGAAACCGGAGGTGGCTGCGGAATTTGCCCGAAAGCACAAATGTAAAGCGGTCAAGAATTACTATGACATGGTCGGCAAGGTTGATGGCATGATATTCGGCGGATTCAACGAGGTCAAGTGGTGGCCCCAGCTCACCAAACCGTACCTCGAAGCCGGCATTCCCTGCCACATTAACCGTCCCTTCGCTTACAGCATGAAGGATGCGAAGACGATCGTGGAGAACTCGAAGAAGTACAATGCGCCGATCCTTTGTACCGACGAACGTGAGTACATCCGTGAAGCATTTGCCGCCCGGGCGCATGTTGAACAGCTGCTCAAGGATGGTAAAACCATTTTCGGCGGGACATCGGATAACTCCGCCGGAAACGAGTATCCCCAGCACGGGATTCATGGTCTCTATTACATGCTCGCCGTGTTCGGCCTTGATGTTGAAGAGGTGAGTTATCAGGCGGACGGCTGGTGGCGTGAAAAAACATCGGTCGTCGATCACCCGATGCAGTACGGGCTCCTGTCGCTCCGGTACCGCGGGATTAATTTCGAAGGCGTTCCCGAGCAGACAAAGCCGTTCGTGGTTACCCAGCAGCAGTTGTCGGGATTCGGTACCGGATCGTGCAACCTGAGAATCTACTACAACGGCGGCTGGGAAGATTTCGACAGCAACTACCGCGGCGGTGCCGAGCGCTGGACGCTGATTTACCATCTCTTTTTCCCGACGGTGCTGGCGATGCAGCGAATGTTCATGACCCGCGAGATGCAGTGGAGCCACGAGTACATCCTGAAGAAGACCCAGATATTCCTCGCCGGATTCAAATCGCACCTCGAACACAACGGCGCCATGGTCAAGGTCGACGACCTGCCGGATGACTGGGAAGCACCCTGTCCCAAGCCCGACTGGATCGACGAGTCTATCTTCGCGTGAGATCGGTTCCACCTAGCAAAAAAACGCCGGTGAAAAAAATTTTTCACCGGCGTTGTGTTTTATCGTGAGAAAAGCGTTACTTTTTTATTTTCAACCAACGGTCCCGGGTCATCCGGTCGTCAGTCCACTCGTGCCCGATACTCTTGGCGACCTTTGTCAGATGTTTCATAGCCGACTCAATTCGGGGCATTCGTTCTTCTCCGGCGGGCAGGTGTTCAATTGCCACCAGTTTCCATGGTTCGAGCTGCCGTGTGGCGACGAACAGAGCTGCATGATCAAGAAGACCGGTTCCGATGGGAGCCTCGTCGATGTGTGAAACCAGGAGCTTATCCGGATCGACTTGGACATCCTTGCAATGGATCGTCCCAATCCGGTCACCGAGATAGGCGATGGCGCATTGCATCCAGCGCCCGGAATCATACACGCGGTCACTGGTCATGTGGTTGACCGGATCAAGACAGACAAGTACCCAGGGTGAATCGACCCGGTCCACAAATTCCTTCATGCGCTCGATACTGTAGAGGATCGACCACTGGGTGGTTTCCGGGATCAGGAGGCAGTTTGACCCCTCGGCGTAGGGTATGAGGTCTTTCGTGTTTTTGACGAGCAGATCCATGGCTTTCTGGGTCATATTATCCGGGTGATGCATCCATACATTATCCGGATGCATGCTTCCCGCGGAGTACCGAAAACTCGGGGCGCCTAATTTCCCGGAATACACGACACCGTCCGCGATGATTTTTTTCTGGCGTTCCTGGTCGGCAGGATCGCGCCGAACAGGTGATGCTCCGTAACCCGGCGGACCGGGCAAAATACCATGATCGTCGAGAAACTTTTTCGCCCATGCGATATCTGCATCGCTTGCATCGAGCTCGTTGGGGACACCCACAATCCTCAGTCCGAGATCGCGAATTTTCTGTGCGTTCGCAGATGTCATCTCACGGAGACGTGTTCCCGGTATGCCGACATCAATCCATGCAAGTCTCATTTTCACATCCTTTCATAAAATAACGAAACTGTTGAAATAAAAAAAACGCATATTTGTTACAAAACTTAGTGCCCGTACCGGGGAAACTCGGTACCAGCCGGTGCCGGGTAGAACCTGACTGCCTGTCCGCCGCCGGGTCCCAGGGTGATGGTCAGTTCCTGGTCGGGGCTGACCAGGACAGTGCTTATGGCGACCTGTTCGGCGTTGGTCGCTGTATCGGGGCCATCGGCGTAGATTTCGGCAACGAAATAGCCGTTCCCGAGAAAATCGAGTGGTGCGGTTATTTCACGCGGCGTCCAGTCGGTAATGCTTCCGAGGTACCACTCGGCGCCATTTTTTCGCGCTATGGTGACATAGTCGCCGACTTCGCCGTTCAGCACCCGTGTCTCATCCCAGACAACGGGAACGTTCCGTATAAAGTCGATACCATCTTTTTTCCGCCGGTAATTTTCGGGATAATCGGGCACCATCTGGAGCGGGCTTTCGAAAATTACGAAGAGGGCGAGTTGATGGCACCGGGTTCCCTGGGTTATGGGTTCCTTGAATCGCGGAGAAAACTGGTCCTTTGTGGCGTTCGAAAATCCACCGGGGGTATAGTCGAGCGGCCCGGCGAGCATCCGGGTAAAGGGAATGGTGCAGTCGTGTTCGGGTGTCATACGATAGCTCCACTTAGTGTATTCGAGGCCCATGACTCCCTCGCGGGTCAGCAGGTTCGGGTAGGTGCGACGGATGCCGGTCGGCTTGTATGCACCGTGAAAATCGACCGTAAGATGATGCTCAACGGCTTTTTTCAAGGTGCGGTGGTAGAAGTTGACCATGTTCTGGTGGTCGCTGTCCATGAAATCGATCTTGACGCCCTTTACTCCCCATTGTTCATAGAGGGCGAATGCTTTGTCAATCTGGCGGCTGGTCGGTAGCCAGTGCAGCCAGAGGATGATATCCACTCCCTTACCGTTCGCATAGGTAACGAGACCGGGAATATCGATTTCGGGAATCGAGGTGGTGATGTCGCTCTTTTCCAGTTTTTCCTGATCGAAAAACTCGCCGTTGAGCCGCTCATACCAGTCGGCGTCGATGAGCATGTATTCAAGGCCGAGTTCTGCGGCGAAGTCGATGTAGTGCTTCATCGTCCGATTGTCCATCGAACCCTCGAAACCGGCTCCCTTGACAACCTGTCCGCTCCACCAGTCCCAAGCGGTCTTGCCGGGCTTGATCCATGAGGTGTCGAAGGTACAGGGATCGTTGAGATTCAGGATGATGTTGGACTCGATCAGGCGGCCGGGATCATCGGCGATCATGAGTACCCGCCAGGGACTCGAATGCGGTGTCGCAGCGCGCACGCGCACTCCCGGTTCTTCGGGAAGGGGAGCGAGACAGCTGATGACGCCTCCCGGTGCGCCCCGGAGATACATACCGGCGTAATCGGTGAGATTCGCCTCGGTGAGACCGACCCATACACCGTCGGAAACCCTGACCAAAAGAGGCAGAACCGTCAGCGAATCGGACGTGATGTTTTCAAGGGTCGCGGCGGTATAGTCGTTCTCATAGCTCGTGGTGTAATTTGGCACGTGGACACCCCAGTAGTGCGGGTTGCCGGGGAACAGGAAGGAGGATACCTCGCTGATAACCTCGATTTCTTTCATACTGTCCTGTTCGGGGAAGTGGTAGCGAAACGCTATCCCGTCATCGTATGCCCGGAAAACGAGATCGAGGTTGCAATCATTCTTGGGCGCGGAGAACGAGATGCGTACCTCGTTATATCGGTCGCGGATATCGGTGCACTTACCGAAGGGAAGGGTGTAGGTCTCGTCTGCGCTTGTGAAGGTAACATCGTTAATATCGAGCCAATCGGAGATACACCCGTGATCTTTCAACGAGATGCCGAGCTGCGAGTCGGTGACGACCGGCGCACCGTTCAGGGTGACGCTGTACTGCAGGGCGGTTTTGGTGTTTCCTCCCTTCCGGGTGACAGTAGCAACGATTTTCCCGTCCGGGGAGCTGAGCGTAATAGGTTCCGTGAATTTCGGCCCGCAGGACAGGAGTGAGAGAGGTGCCAGAACGCTCATTATTACCAGAAGAATCGCGTTAATACGTAACGAAAAAAACATGAAAAACTCCTTGCAGCATAAGAAACTTGTTGTCATGAATATTTTTATGATGTATTAATATACAATTCACCGAAATTATGCAATATTTCTTTTATGTTCTCGTTTCGAATCTTAGCATGATTATGCTGTTCACACCACCATGTGCGAACAGACACTATTTGCCGTACATTATATAACCACAAACAACCATTTTTCAGGAGCTGAACATGCCGATGGAAAAATTTCCACGGACCCGGAAAGTACTCAGTATCGGCTGGGTAGGTCTTGGTCCGTTCTCGTTCTACGGTGATTATATCCGGGTGATGAATAACATTTACCGGGATTATAATTTCCTGAACATGCGGGTAACCCACCTCTGGGGAGATGATTACTCGAAGAATTTCAGGGGATCCCCGGAGTATGTCACCAAGTGGCTGAACTACTGGCACAAGGAGGAGCACAGTCCCCAAGAGCATGCAAAACTGTGCGGTATACCCAACGTCTGTAAGGATTTCCATGATATGGTTGACGATGTCGATGCTGCCATGATCATGGATTTCGACCGGGCCTACGAACTCGCCGAGCCGTTCATCAGGCAGGGCAAGCCGATCTTTCTCTGCAGCCCGGTTGCGGTCAGCGTCCCCGAGTGTGAACGGATTCTCGACCTTGCCGCGGCACACAACGCCGCCGTGTATTCCGGTTCCTTCACAGTGGACATGCACGAGAACCAGATTCGGTACATCAAGGTTAACCGTGACCAGATCGCCTCCTTTTTCGCCTCGACCGCCCACCACTATTTCACCTCGTATGCAAACGACGGTCTCGAACCACTCTACCGCCTGATCGGCCCCGGTGTTAGAAAGGTTGCGCTGCACGGCTGGGATGGTTCCCGCGGGTACGACCCGACCGGCATACCGGTCACGCGTATCCATCTCGAATATGAACCGCGCGGCGACAACCCACCGATACAGGGTACCATAACCCTCGGCGGTTTCAAGAATGAAATGGAGTGGTACCGGGTGTACTACCAAAACCACACGATACTGGAGGGGAAAGCCGACTGGTCGGACCGCGAACTGACCTACCGTGACTTTCTTATCAACCTCCAGGAAGTGTTTGCGACCAACAAATCCATCGAAACCCGCGAGGATATTCTGAACAAACTGAAAGTTGTCATCGCCGCGTACAAGTCGGCAAACGAGGGAAACCGTCCGGTCACCATCGACGAGGTTGGTGATTACCGCCTCCCGACCGTCCGGATAGAAAAGTGGAATGCTATACCAGAGTGAGAGAGGAAGCGATAATGAGCCATAAAGATACCATCAATCGACGCCGGTTTATCACATCCAGCGCCGCCGGACTGGCGGTTGGTATACCTGCCGGTACCATGCAGGCTGCAGCGCCTGCCGTTCTCCGTTCCGGGATACGCCGAAACCTGATGAACGTCGGCATGGTGGGACTCGGTCCCTATTCGCACGCCATGGCATA
>CAYWBT010000032.1:0-20526 GCA_964456585.1 uncultured bacterium | reverse complement strand
GCCGGAAAAATGCCGCACCATGAAAATCGACCGGGCGGGAACCCTGCATATTCTCCGCGAAGACAACGGCCTGACCTCCGCCATCCAGCGGAGCGGCAGGGGAACGTTCTACTGCTGCGAGATGCTCGGCCACCGGGTTATCGAAATGGGACGTGACGGCACGGTTATCCGGGTGGTCGCCGGCGAATACAACGGTAAGCGCATCGACGGCCCGAACGATCTCGTGATCGACCGGAAGGGCGGTATTTATTTCACCGATTCCCAGTTCATTGCCGGCAGGGAAAAGATGCAGGAAATGCCCGCGGTCTACTATGTCGAGCCCGGCGGCGAAGTTATCCGTGTTGCCGACGGCATCGAGTTTCCCAACGGCGTGGAACTCTCCCCCGACGAACAGACCCTCTACGTGATCAATACCCGGGGGGCAACGAAGGGCAGGTTCATCCGGGCGTACGATATTTTAGATGACGGTACCCTGGCGAACGGGAGTAATTTTGCCGAGATGCAGCTTGCCGAGGACCAGGAGGCAGATCCGGAGGGTGTAAGCGGCGCGGACGGTTCCGCAGTCGACAGCCAGGGCAACCTTTATGTTGCCACGACGAAGGGGCTCAGTATCCAGGTCTTCGACCGGACGGGGAAGCACCTCGGAAATATCCCGTGCCCGTCCATATCGAACAACGTTTACTTTGGGGATGAAGACCTGAAAACGCTGTATGTCGCGGCGAAAGACGGCATCTACCGGGTGTCGGTAAACATTCCCGGCATGAACATCCCGCAGGAGTAGTTGATGAGTTGGTCCCGCCTTCATGGAACGGAGGCGGGATTGGTAAAAATAAACGTTTAACGTGTTACCGTGTATATTGTCGATGTAAAAATAATGATGGGGAAGAGAATGAGAAACAACGTGGTACTCATACTGGTACTGCTCGCGGCACTCGTGAGCGGCTGTCTCTTTGACGGCGATGAGACCAGCAAAAGGAGCACAACCGGAATTACCGTAACCGGCAAGGTTGTCGACACCAAGGGTCAGGGCGTGTCGGGGGTGGCGGTTACGCTCAACGGCGGCTCCGTGTACAAGACATCCTATACGAGCGGTTCCGGTACCTACACCTTTGCCGGCGTTCCAAATGGCACCTATGCGGTTGAGATGACGAGAAGCGGATTCACATTTTCACCGAAGTCGCGGGAGGTGACAGTCAGCGGAGAGAACATGACTGTGGAGAACTTCGTCATTGTCTCGGGTATACTTGACTGAAACGGTGTATTGGCGGTTACCTATGAAGTGGTAATTTTCTCTACCGGGACGCGGCGCCGGGTTTTCGTTGAAACGGGTACAGAGAAAACAGGCAATAAATAAAAACTTGACAAATACTGTGACATAATATATTATATATTTATCCTATATCATTGAATATCAATGTATTATTTGTGACATAATCATGGACAATAATCCGGTTAATAAAATTATCATTCCCAACCGGGAGAGCTTTTATTTCAGCCGGAAATTTCATGACGATGTCAATGGTCTCCTGATAGAAGCCACCGTGCTGTACCGCACCGTACGGGATCTCCCGATACTACCCGCACTTGCCAGCCGTCTCGATGAAGAACTGATACGCCGCTCCATTTTCAGCACAGCAGCATTAGAGGGCAATCCGCTCAACGAGGAAGAAGTAGGAAAGATTATTTCTCAGGATGACACATCTTCATTCAGAGAGCGAAAAAACCAGGAGATTGTAAATCTTAGTACTATTTATCAGTCTCTGAAAAGAGTGGAACCTCGTGATTCCCGGTCTGTTCTATCTGAGGACATAATTCAAAATGCCCACTCCGTTATCACCGGTGGAATTGACTACATGAATAACATCCCCGGATCGTACAGAAATGAACGGGTCAAGGTCGGCGACCGGGAGCACGGTGGTACGTATGTACCTCCAGAAACACGGAAGAATATCTCCATGCTTATGGGCGAGTTCATCACGTTCATCAACAGTTCTGAGGTGTATGAACTCAACACGTTTATTCGTGCGGGATTGGCTCACTATCATCTCGGGCTCATCCATCCGTTTGGTGACGGAAACGGCAGAACAGCGCGCATTATTGAAGCTCTTATATTGGCGAATGCGGGAATACGGTATGTGCCGCCGATGCTCTCGAACTACTATTACCGTAATATCGATGACTATTACCAAGCATTTTCTCTGGCAAGAAAGCACAAACAGAAAGAGGTGACGCCGTTCCTGGAATTTGTTCTGAAGGGTGTAATCGAGTCTATGGAAGATATAAAATCAAGAATTACAAGTATAATAAGAACAATGATGTTTAAAGAATATATATCTTTAGAGAGAGCGCAAAAACATATCACCCAACGTCAGCATGATCTCCTGCAGATTGTGCTGGAAACAGGCGCGGCATTTTCCCTGCACGATTTACTGAACAAGCCCCCCTATACTGCCCTCTACCGTCATGTGGGCGAACGAACAGCTAGGCGCGACATAGAAAAACTGCGCCGAATAAACCTATTACTCCCCCAGGAAAAGAACACGTACTCCCTCAATATGAACGCATTGGGATAGTCCGTACCGGCTACCGTTTCCGGGTGAAATCGAAAAGATGTCCGATGACCGCCCGGGCGCCCTTTGCGATAAACTTCACATCCGCAGGCGACCGTATCCCCTTCAGGTACCGCCAGATATACGACGGCTGGAGGAAGGTGCGGTAGATCGAGTTGCAGATTTCAGTTACCTCTTCGGGCGTCATGTCCGGTGTCTTGAACACCGGCGCAGTCATGTCGAACCGGTCGTAGTCTTTTGGATCGATGAGTAGCCAGTCGTTTTCTACCGCCTCGCGGTAGAGCGGCGTGCCGGGGTAGGGGATGGCGACAGTTGACTGAAGCATGTCGGCATAACCCCGTTTCATGAGGCGTTTCGCGAGGGCGAGGGTTCTCTCGGCATCCGCGCGTGTCTCCCAGGGGTAGCCGACCATGATGGTGAGATGAACCTCGAGACCGGCATCCTTGGCGACCATGCAGCCGCGTTCGATGTCCTCGATCTTCGTTCCCTTGTCGAGACGGTCGAGCGTTTCCTGGCTTGCTGATTCGAGTCCCAGTTTCATCAGGCGGAATCCTGCCTCACGCATGAGCGCAGCCCGCTTCGGATTGAGGTAGTCGATGCGGAAATTGATGGAAAGCCGTATCTTCTTGTGGTAGCCGCGCTGTATCATGCCACGGCAGAACCGTTCGAGCCAGCCACCCGCCGGAAAGGTCCCGGTATCGTCGAAAATCTCCCGGATGCCGTACCGGTCGATGAGTATTCCGATCTCGTCGAGAAGAGACTCCGGAGTACGCGTTCTAAACGTGGGGAACAGGGTTGTCCAGGAGCAGAACGTGCATCGTGCCCAGGGACAGTCACGGCCGACCATGGTGTAGGTAAACGGTTCACGCTTATAGAGCGGCTCGCCGTACAAGCGCCAGTCGGTCAGCTCACGGTCGACCAGGGGGAGTGTGTTCAGGTCGTGATCGAGCTGAAACGGGCCGGTGTTTTCTATGGCGCCGTTTTTGCGGTACCAGATGCCCGGTTCGAGTGACGCCTCCGTTGCGAGATGTGCCGCAATATTCGCCAGGAGGAAGTCGAAGTCCCCGCCGGTCAGGGCAAAATCGCAGGCAGAGTTCTCCATGGTCTCTTCGGGCAGCGCGGTTACATGGTCGCCCATGAGTACAACAACCGTGCCGGGAAGCTCGCGCTTGAGTCGGTTGGCAATCTCCCAGTGGCGGCGAACAACGGGGGTTTTCGTCTCCATGGCGATAATGTCAGGTTTTTCAGCGAGGATGGTGTTCCACCATCTCTCCGTGCTCCAAGAGCGGGCAATGCCGTCATCCCAGGTGACATCGTGCCCCTCCTGCTTGAGGAGTGTGGCTGCGGAAGCGGCAACCATCGGGTAGATGAACGAGGGATTATGAAACCACTGGAACTGGCGGTTCTGTCCCAGCATGGGGGTTCCCCTGCCTTCCAGCGGCGGGTAGCTTACGAAAATCTTCATCAGTCGTGAATCTCCGGAATAAGCAGGCCGGCGATGAACCAAGTGCCGTACACGAGGTGGGTCAGGAACGTCCCGGCGAATACTCCCAGGATGCCGGAGGGATGCCAGGTTCTCAGGGAAAATATCAGAACGAGCACACTATACAGGAGCATAACAGCCTGCCAGAAATCAAAGAGTGTCGAATCGAGCCAGATGCTCATCCAACCGAACACGGCAAACAGGGTAAACAGGCTCGGCACGAAGTAGCTCGGCCTGAGGGATGTCGCCGGAAACCTGCGGGCGAAAAATCCCCGGTGAAGCGCATAGCTCTTAATCTGGCGGAGATGCGGGCCGAAGACGTCGCGGCGGTGGTGATACACCCGGACATCGGGATCGTAGACGATGCGCATGCCGAGATCGTGTGTTAATTTCATGCACAGGATGGTATCCTCTCCCGGCCAGTACCCGGTATCGAAACCGCCCGCCTCGATAAAAGCGCTCTTACGAATGATCAGGTTCGAGGTCGGATAGTCGTCCACTGTCTGCAGGCGTCCGGGACGGTACCGATAGACATAGGAACTGCTGACCAGCGGTGACTCATAAATCCACCCCGATATTTTTTTCCGCAGGCTGTCGCCGGGTGGCGTCATGGCCGGTCCGCAGACTGCGGCAACGTTCTGATCATCGAAATGGGGGATCGCCCGTGCAAGCCAGTCGGGCACGGGGAATGCATCATCGTCGATGATAGCGACAATGTCGCCTTCCGCCTCCATGACACCCCGATCTCGTTTCTCGGCGGGACGAATGTGCCCGGTGGGGATCACGCGTACCCGGGAATCGGGAGGATTCCATGCATTGTCCGGCAGAACGATGATTTCGAAATCGGGATAATCGAGCGCGAGGCAGTGTGTGACACACTCTTCGACGTATGCTCCCGGAACACCGACAGCTATAATAATTGAAACTTTACGACTCAAAAACAAGGCTCCTTTCACTGCAATTATAATGTACGTTAAAAGCCTAAAGGAATCAATGGTTTTGAAACGTATGCGGATAAAGAATGATGAAAAATGCGCAGGAATCCGTAAATCCGCTCGTTCGTAATACCCTCAAAACGTAATCGAAAGGATGCCGGTTTTCCCGTCGTAACGGGAGGGGAACATCCGCAGAGGAGCGCTTGCGGGGCCGTCTTTCACCGCACCGGTTTTCGATGAGAATATGGAATTGTGGCAGGGACAGACGAAATCGCCGCCCGGTTTTTCCGGAAGGTTCACTTCGCACCCCTGATGGGTGCAAACCGAGGTAAGAACCATGAAATCACCCTCGCCGTGACGGATAATGACCACCGGACGACCACCGTTGTTTTTGCCGAACGTTCTTTTGACCGCACCGCCTGCGCTCGACAGGTCTGAGGTGTAGGTTATTGTCAGCATGTTGCTCGCCGGATCGAAGACGGTGGGGTATGGGGTCAGGGGCGCTTCAGCCGGTCCGGAGATCACACTACCATCCACCGGCGAAAATACCGATCCATTGCAGGGACAGACAATGTTCGTGCCCGGAGCGGCTGGCAGGTCGACCGCGCAGGTTTGGTTGTCATTGGTGCACGTCGATGACAGCACGGAAAACGAGGTCGTGTCGTGGCGAATAACCAGCACCGGATTCCCGGCGTTCAGCTCCTCGAAAGTCCACCTGGTCGCACCGCCAGTCGACGGCAGGCCCGCGTTGAAGGTGATTGTGAGCGTACCGGTTGCCGGGTCGAAAACGGATGGATATGTCGTTAGAGGCTCGGCTGCCGGGCCCGTGACGACAGACCCGTCCGACGGTGAAAATGCGGAATCGTGGCAGGGGCAAACGATAGTACCTCCGGCCCCGGCGGGAAGGTTAACCTCGCAGCCGAGGTGGGTACACACCGTGGAGAGCACGGTGAAGGTCTGTGCGTCTTCCCGGACGATGATCACCGGCTTACCGGCATTGTTTTCACCAAAGGTTGTTTTCACCGCCCCGCCGATTACCGAAAGCGCCTCATCCGAGGATATATCGTAGCTGACCGTGCTGTCGGCCAGGGAAAGATCGAACGCGATGGTCTTGTCTGTCGAGGATACATCAAAATCCACCACCGTGTCGGAACTCTTTGTCGTGTCGCTTTCACAACCGCTCATGAATGACGGTATCAGGGAACTGCAGAGCGAGACACCGAGGAGAGAAGCACCCTCTTTGAGAATCGTGCGCCGTTTTTTCCAGGAACTCTTTTCTTTCATGGGTATGTCTCCCGTGAGAATATGAGTGAATGTCAACCGTTCTCATACGTTCGCCAGCGTGGCTACCTGAAGATATGAACCTGCACCGCCCAGCGCTTTGAGCGAAACCGCTCGGTATCGACAATACGATATTCCGGACGCACTTCGACATAGGGCAGCAGAAAGATTTGTGCTCCGATAAGTCCTTGGTTGGTATGGGTTTCAATGTCGTTGCCCCCGATGGAGGAAACGGTTTCCCCCCGCTCTCCACGAAGAATCAAAAGCATCGGTTTCCTGACTGCCCAAGACAATTCGAGCATAAAAGTGTCGGTAACACGCAGGGAGGATTTTTTCGAATGCCCGTAGTCTGCGAGTACGGACACCCTCTCTCCAAATCCGATACCGGCGAAACCGTGGGAGAGAGAGAAATCGCCGTTGAAAAAATGTGATATGCCGACTAAGGTGTTCCGGGTATCCCCGTACATCATGGGGTAAAACACCACTCGCCCGAGGAGTGAAGGATTATTCTCATTGTCGATGAGGGGTACCTGTCTTCCGGTTTCATCGAGCACGAAATTTTCCGCGAGACTCCCGGCATCGAAAATACCGGCGGTCAGGGACAGCCATTCGTAACGGTTGAACGTCCCTTCCAATCCGAACTCGGCAAAGTTCGGTGAGATGATCGTGGTACCGTCAGCGCCCGGTACCTGACGCACCAGCATGGTGTGGTCATCGTATCGGGAGCCGATCGAAGGCTGGAAAAAACCGGCGCGAACCTGTGTATAGGAAAATCGGGGCTGGATGATCGCCGATGCGGTCCCCCACTGCTGCCCGTCAAATTTCTTCGGCCCGAAATTATACGATCCCTCAAAATGGAGCCAGTCGATAATACGATAATCAGCGTAGAGGGCCGCCTGCATGGGGAATACCCGGCGGTCTGAATCCGCCGACTTGTGTGAGCGCGCCGCCTGGAGCCTGAAATCCCCACCGAGGGTGAGCCGACGTTTCAGGAGGGTATTCGACCTTCCGTCGTGACGGTAGAGGCCATCAAGACCGATCCATTCCGGCTTCAGGATGCTCGTGGCGCTGGCGACTTTCCAGCCCTGGTAGGTACGAAGCCCCCCGCCCTGTGCAGTAATATGACAGCCGATGCACATGGTGCCGTTCATCGCGGCGAAATGGGGAATTGAATAGGCGCTTTCGGGTGCGGTGAAAAAAGCGCCGGTAGCAATGACGGTAATAAAAAAAACGGCGAAAACGGTGAACACGCGTTTTTGCGAAAGAAACAATGCGGAATACCCGGGAGCGCACATCATAAAACCTCCCCGTTTCCGGTAAAAAGAGATGGATCTCCGGGAATCTACCAGAGACAGCAAGAGCAGTGGCGCATTCAATCGAATTTATAACAACAGTTTGAGGTGAAATAACTCACCGGTGAAACGTCTTGCATCCGGCAAAAGGCGGAGCAGTTCAACGCTCCGCCTTCAACTTGGCCAGGTAGTGTTTAAAATGAAAAATTCACAATGGGAAGGAACAAGAAAGGATCGCCACTCTTGTTAAGATTTATCAGCCCGATTTGAAGCCCATTCAGCGTTTCGGCCACATTGACCATCCCAAATTGAATACCATGCATCTCATTCGACATGTTGACAAATCCCGACTGGAGGCCAGTAAATGTACTTTCGGTGACATTGATAAAACCGGACTGCCACCCGAGGAAATCGCCGCTCACTCTATTGTAAAAAGCTTCCTGTAAACCCGTTGCATCACCGTCCACGAAGTTGACGAGCCCGCTTTGCCATCCGAGCAGGTCTCCGTTCACCTGGTGAACCAATCCCCAGTCGATGCCAATCATGTCTTCATTGACCCCGTAGATGGCGATTCTGACGCCGGCGATGGAGGTCTCTTCACCAAACAACTGAATCCGTCTGCAGAGGGAGAGCTGAATGGGCTTCACATCGGACTGGGCAAACGATGAGAGGGGAAATGCGAGAACGAGAGATACAAGCACAAGAGCACAAATCATTTTCTTCATTGCCATTCTCCTTATGTGAATAGAAAAACGAAACACCAGCAGCGGGCGAATATTCCTCCTCCAGATGTAGGATTTATGTTGTGTTCGGTACCTTGCGAAATCCGATAATTTCAGGAATATATCACCATTTCACGTTTGGCATCCCAGCCCATTCCCTTCACGTACACGTTGTATAATCCCGGGGAGTTGAATCCGTCCCAGACCACCTCGTGCACGCCCGGTTCGAGACCATCAGCCTTGAGACGCCACACAATCTCGCCGTGGCGGTTGAGGACGTTAACATAGACGTCGTTCTTGTCGGGCAGGGAGACTTCCATGATCTGCCTGTTGTGGGCGTCGTTCCCGATATGGCGGACAGACGGGCGGGAAAGCGCTGTCTTTCCGGTCGACTTCCAGGCTGCGTAGTCGAAGGGTTCATCGCAAAGGTGGTAGAACGGCTCGTACTGATCGCCCGTGTAATTTTTCTGGAGGTAGTAGGTGGGCAGGGGCGTGCGTGTGAAATGCTCCAGGCGCGTCAGGATCGCCTGCCCCTCGTCCCACAGGTAGACCGGTATGTCGAAGGGATCGAGCACATCGGACAATCCACGTTCTATGCCGATGTGGAACAGGCCGAAATTCCCGGGTTCGTGTCCGCCCAGCCAGTGGGAAATGATGTCGACCCGGAACGCATCGACTCCGAAAATGATGTTGTTGCTCATGAAATCCATCGCCTTGCCGTCATGGGGACCGGACTGGAATCCGTTGCCATCACGGCCGTAGATGCCCTCGACCATGTTCAGGTGTGTGGGCGTTACGCTGAACGAGTCGCACATGCGCTGGCACCACTGCTCCATGTAAAAGCCGTTCGCACCGTTCGGCTTGTCAAAGCGCGGGATGCCGTCGTTAATGTGCTTACGTTGCAGTTCGCCGACACGTTCGAGATAGTTACGGTGGAAGTACTTATGGTAGCGCTTGTCGTAGCTCTTGAAAATGCTGCTGCTTCCCCCGCAGAACTGGTGGAATCTCCTGCAGCTTATACCCTGGAGATTCTTCACCGAGGTGGAGAGACCCATGCCGTGTGCCTTGAACTTCGCGATATTGATCAGGAAAGTGTCGGGATTGTTTATGGGCGTCTGGAAGGCGATCTCCTTGAAGACAATACCGTCGGGTACTTCGATAAACGTGTAGTCGCGCCCCTTCTTGAGGTCCCAGAAATCCCGGGAGGTCAGGTCGCGGAAGTAAAAGTTGTTCCGTCGGGCCATCTCCACCCAGCCGTGCACCTCCCACTGTTCGGGGCAGGCGCATTCATGAATGAATACTTCCGGAGGACCCGTATCGCGTACGGACTTGAGAAATCCCTCGACGAAAAACTTGTCGGTGTTGACACCGCGGTTCTCGATCAGGGCCTCCCCGTTCGTCGGGGCATTGCAGGTCCAGTTCGGTTTGCAGGTGATTTTTGTCGAGAGGGGATAGCCGCCCGCTTCGGTTTTCACGATGAGTTCCCGCGCGAGGTCGTAGGCCGTATCATGGATGCCCTGCTCGTCATGCTTCGATTCGATGGATGTCAGCTTGATGAAGACCGCTTCCGGGTGTTCACGAATGAAAGGGTGCAGGTCGAATCCCGGGCCGGTATTAGAGGCCGTTTTTTTAACCGAGGAACACCCCGCTCCCACCAGGCCGGTCACACCTGCGGCTGCGGACGTCCGTATAAAATCCCGTCGTTTCATGATTGATGAACCTCCACAGCTATGGATATTTGTCAGCTTTTCTTCCCAGGGTAAGAACACCTTACTCTCATATAAAAGTAACATATTCTACGTACTATGTCAAAAGCAAAATGTGGCTGGTCGGCGATTTTCATCTTCACATGAGCACGACCAGACAGTTCCTCGCAAAAAAACGGGGCCGGAAATCCATCGTTCCCGACCCCGAATAAGTTGCTGTATAAGACGCTACTTCATGAGGATAAGCTTCCGTGTCACCGAGATACTTCCCACCTCCATACGGTAGAGGTAGATTCCGTTCGTGAGCTGTTCGCCCGCGTCGTTTTTACCGTTCCAGACGAGGGAGTGGATTCCCGCCGGTTTCAATTCGTCTGCGAGCGTCCGGACGTGCTGGCCGAGAACATTGTACACGGCGATATTCACCCGGCTCGCTTCTGAGAGATCGAAGGTGATGGTGGTCTCAGGATTGAACGGATTCGGGTAGTTCTGGGAGAGGGTGAATGCCTCCGGCTGTGCGCTCTCACTGACGCGGGTGACCGCATCATTGGGAGCCAGCGCCACATCGGAGAAATGCGCGACCTTCCCGGTGATCTTGTTCGTATCGAGATCGAGCGCGAGATCGGTTATCCCTTCCTCGGTGAGGCCCGATTCTGTCACGAAGAACATTCCCAGGTCTTCGGGCTCGATGCCGAGATTAGTAAGCAGACCACGCTTGTAAGGAAGCGAAAGTTCGAGGGGTATGATGAATGCGTACGGGCTGACCACCACTTCATCAACCGTAACCTCGAAAGTCACCGCGGTGACGATCTCATCATCGAACCACACCTCTTTTTTCTGGTTGTCCACCTTGCCGAACTCCGGAAGCTTGATGGTAATGGTGATATCCTCATCAAGGCTGCCCGCGGGGAAAGTCAGCTTCATACCGTTCAGGAAATTGAGCGGGTGAGGGATGCCGCCGATGGTGACCGTGTCACCCTCGGTTGAAGTTGACCCAAACCGGGTAATTTTACCGCTCGGCAACTGCCGCTGGATATCGATAGTGTTGACACCCTCGGGAAGCGGCGCCCCCGCTTCCGTAACTGTGACTTCCGCCTCGCCCGATAGTTCGCCGACCGTTGCAGTAACCGTCGTTTCGCCGACTGTAAGCGCGGAGAAAAGGCCGTCTTCGATGGTGCCGATTTCTGTGTTTTCCACCGCCCAGACAACCTCGGTGACCTCGACTTCTTCGCCATCGGCGTCTTTGACTTCCACCTCAAACTGGACGGTTTCCCCGGCAACGACACTCGCCTTTGCAGGATAGATTTCAACCGACTCTGTTGCCGGTTCTTCGCCGGGCTCCTCCGCTTCCGTCACCGTAACCACCGAGGATGCGGTCACCTCACCCACCTGGGCGACGACCGATCCGATGCCGACAGTTGTCGCGGTAAATTCGCCGTCCTGGTCAATGGTGCCGATTCCGCCTTCAACCGACCAGGTCACTGCGGTCTCGACAACGTTTCCCTCCGTGTCAGAAACCTCCGCAGTAAACGATATCTCTTCGCCTACCACAACTGACTCTTCTTCGGGTGAGATTTCGATGGATTCGACGACCGGTTCTTCGCTGCCCCCATCTTCTTCCGATTGGAGAACGCCGTACACCGAAAAGTGGGTAATCTGGGCACTCACGAAGTTTTGTTCAGCATCCACGACGATGGTATCGATAAGTTCGATCGGAATCCACTCCCCTCCATCAGCATCCCAGATCTGTATGGCGAGCATGTTTTCATCTTCGACTGTTTCAGGGTACGGAATCCCGATGGTGACAGGTGTTTCAAATTCGAACTGTTCCGTGTGCCCTTCAATGGTGAAGTCGATCGCTTGGAGCGCCGACAAGTTATTCGGAATTCCTGTCGGCAGGGAAACATGAACGGTTACATCCTCAGTTACCGCGCCGGCAGGTATGGTTACAAACAGGTTCTCCATGCCGAGATTGCTCAGAAAGGGAAACGTCGTGAGATCGATCTGTCCACCCTCCGCGGTAATAGGCACGCCGGGGATATCGGTGGGCAGGTTACCCTGGGCGAAGACCGGGGAGCAGATGAGGGTACAGATAAACAAAGCTGCGGCGACATGTTTCATGGTGTGTCTCCTTGCCGCTTCATATCGGGTGATACTGAAGCTGAGATTTCGTCGTTACAGGTTAGATACAATTTTTTCTGTATCAGGGTTGCTGTTGACCGACTATGAAAGTAACAGAGTGCCTTTTCAGCCAGATCAGCACTTTTGCTAAAAATAATACCGCTGTAGTGTATCGGTCAGTGATACGAATCACAAACAGAAATGTAAGGCGTTTTCTCGCTGTTCTCTCGAGTCAAATGAGAAAGGAGAGAAACCGGATGATGAGAGCAATCCAGACAGAACGGATGTCGAGCAGTCCCTCCGACGGATTTCAGAATCAACACGCCGTTTCCGAGACCGGCCACAAAATGAACCGACAGTGTCGAGCGGTTTGCGCTTTCGGAACTTGATGTGCACAGTGCGGGGAAAGGGCTTGACATGCCAGGTGGGAATGGTTATACTCCTGCCTGTGAAGTATCATCATTTGTTATGATACGCCATAGGACGCTCCTCGAGCCCCTTCTCCTACGGGTGATTCAGCCTAGGGAGACCGGGCCGCTGGGTACCGCCGGAAACGACGATGCCTCCCGTGCTTGGAAAGAGAAGCCTCGTGTCGTGGAGCCGGCATGCTATGTCGGTTTTTTTTTAGGCGGCGCCGTGTTCGGTGGGGAGCTGAGCGTGTACAAACCACTCGATCCGGGAGTAACCAATGATACCCTGTCTCACGAAAAAGCGCCCGTCTCTCCTCCTCACCTTTTCACTCATCGTGCTGTTCTGTTTGTCCGGATGCGGAAACGATAGTTCGCCGACCAAACCCGAAACCTCAACCCATACACTCAAGGTCACCTTCGACTCCGCAACCACGGTGCTTGAACTGGACGACCTCGACACAATTAAAATTGACAATCTCGATACGATCATGCTCACCGCCCTCGTCGATACCTCCATTGTCACCGAGCTCCGGAACTACGCCTACCGCTTCATCGGCGCGGACGGCTTCTATGCCCACCAGAAGGGCGACCCTGACAACACCTGGGAGCAGCTTCAGGGCGGCTATCTCACCCTCTCCACGATGAAGGTGACATTCGATCCATCACTCGAGCTGCTGAGTCGTTACAACATCAAGGATGTTCAGGAGTTGAAGATTGTGAGAAAAATCGACCTGGTTGTTCCCGATGGCGCAGTCACGCAGTTTGTCATCGACGAGATGACGACGACGGCGTTCGAGGATTCCCTCAATGGAATCGGACTCATCGATTTTGTTCCCGCAACTGTCATTGCCGACCCCGCCGCCTGGTCGTATGAGGTGACCGCACCGGACGATTATTTCTGGACCATCGGCTACGAGGAACTCCAGACAGGGTATTATGTTCTCGAGTACGACCGTGTTCTGTATACCAATCCCGATATTTCCGGTAAGGCGAAAGTCAAGTATCCCAACCGTATCGTCGCCGTGGCCCCCGCAGAATGATGAACGTTTCCCGCCTGCTCCGTGCTGTAATGCCGTGCGCTGCGTTTCAACGCAGCCTGCTCATGGGCATGCTGCTGTCTGTTTCCGCCGTGGTGTCCGTTGCGGAGGAACCAGATGGAGAAACGTCAGTCTACCTCATGGAAGAGATTGTCGTCTCGGAAACGGCGCAGACGTCCCCGTCCGAAATTTTGATCGGGGATGAATGGATCGGGACGCGGCGAGCCGGAACGGCGGCGGACATTCTTGCCGGTGTTCCCGGTGTCTCAGTCACCGTGGGAACGAAAAATTCCGCGAACATCATGATACGTGGATTCAGGACCGGCGATGTTCTTGTCATGGTTGACGGCCGGCCAATAAACGAGACGTACTATGGCGACATCGATCTCTCGACCATCGGTTTGGGCGATGTCAGCAGGATACGGGTCGTTAAGGGCGCTTCAAGCGTGCGGTACGGCCCGAACGCAATGGGTGGCGTTGTCAACATAATCACCGGTGCCGCCGATGACGGTTTCCCGTTGGAACTCAAGGTAACCGGGGGCACCGGGCGGGCGATCCGCACCGATCTCATGCACCGCGGACGGATACACAAGGATTTGCGCTATCGTATTCATTTCGGCCGTGATATGTGGGAGGGATTCCCGCTGTCGGCCGATTTCGAACCTGCTTCGATCGAGAACGGCGGCCTGCGCGACAACAGCGATTTTCGGCGGACGGACTACGGGGCGAAAGTGTTTGTCGGCGAGGGATTGCAACCACGCTGGAGTCTGGGATTCAGTGGTTCGCACATGGTCAAGGGCCTTCCCGCGGCGGTAGACGAGTCACGGTACTGGCGGTTTCGCACCTGGAACCGCACGGCGATCGACCTGGACGGCGAACCTGTCCGCAGCGATGCCTGGCGGGTCAAGACCAAGCTCTACGGCGAGCGCTTTCTCAACGAACTCGTCGATTACCGCACCAGCGACTTCAATCCGAACAACGTCTTCTATGACAGCACTCACGACAATCGCAACGCGGGATTCCTGCTCTCATCGGCATATATGCCGGGAGGGAACCGGCTGACCAATCTTGGTTTCCAGGTACGCTGGGAAGAATCGAACCGTCAGGGAGAAACGGGACAGGACTGGTTCAGGAACCGCATCGCGACCACTTGGGTATTCGCTGAACATGAGCGGGCGCCCTCCACGAACATCCTCGTCCGGGGCGGACTGTCCGGACACTATTTCACCTACGACAGCTGGAAACGCTCGTCAACGAGCCTCGATCCCTCACTGTACCTCGCCTGGACTGCGGGTGCTTGCACGTTTTCAGGGGCGGTAAGCCGGGTAAGCAGATTTCCCACGCTTCACCAGCTCTATTCCCGCTCTTCGGGCAATTCCGATCTCAAGCCCGAGAGGGCGCTCAAGGGTGAGATCACCGCTGCTGGAAACATGCTCGGTGTGTTTGACCTTTCCGCTGCCTGGTTTGCCAGCAGGGTGCACGACATCATCAACCGTTCCGGACAACTCGCCCGGTACCACAATATCGACCGCGCCGATCTCTACGGTGTTGATGTCGGTGCGAAACTTACGCTCCCGCTATTCGACCTGTCCTCGTCGGTGAGCCTGCTCAGCGCCCGCGACAACTCCGGCGAACGTCTCGAGTACCGTCCGGGATGGAAGATCGACACTGCACTGAATTACCGCGTATTTCCCGGCGTTCGATTTCATGCCGCGATCCGTGTCGTCGGGCGGAGGAGAACCGAACTGGATTCCGACCTCGACGCCTACCATGTCGAAGATGCCGGCGTGGTACTGTTCGAAGACCGCAGGGTCTCGGCGTCACTGAACCTCAAGAACATATTCGATGCAAACTACGAGGAAGAACTCGGCTACCCGGTTCCTGGCCGGACGATCTGGACAGGACTCGACTGCCGCCTCGGAAAGAGGTGAACGGGCAGTGCCGGGCTGGACGGGACGGGGAAGGAAGGGGGCGTGCTCTCTTGCGTATCGGTTGCCGGGGACGATTATCTTGCAAGCGAATATCGTGTACGGATTGTAGGGAAAGATGTCTGCTGCGCCTCACAAACCGGCGACCCGCTGGAGCACCCAGATGCCGATCGTTGCACCGAGGACAGATCCGGTGAACGCCCGGGGATGGAGCCGAGGCCAGGAGAGCGATCCGAGCCGCAGGGCAATTCTGTTGCCGATGGGGGCCGCAATGAATCCGACGAGCGCCGCGATCGTGCCGGCAATGAAGATGTGGCTAATAATCTTCGGCAGCCCCGCATTAACCCAGTGCTGGTATCGGACGATGTAAGTGATGGTAAAGGCAAACAGCGCCCGGCCGATATACATACCGAAGAACCCGGTGAGCGGGAGCGCAAATCTGGTAACCGGCAGGCGTGAAACCAGGAGGGCGGCGATATCGTACCCCGTGCCGAGGAGGAAAATCGCCATGAGATGGCAGGAATAGAACGGCATGTTCACCAGCTTGAACAACATGGCGATCAGCCCGATGAGCGCACCTGTCCAGCGTAATCCGAGAAAAACCCGCGCCGCAGCAATGATGATGAACGCGATAGCACCGAGCAGGATCGAAGAGTTGGGGATGTCGTGGGCGTATAACCAGTCGCCGAGCGAAGCTTCACTGAGTCCCCAGAGCGATCCGAAAAAGAGTATTCCGAGCACAAGTATACCGGTAGTTCCCTTGGTCATAATCCGATCTCCTATCCTTCCGTTTCCCTGTTTTTCTTTCTGTCAGTACGATGCCTGTATTGATAAAATATACTGTCATGGGCGCCGATTGTCAAACGGTTTGACCGGCGTGAGGTTTTACGTACCCGACCGAAAAACCACGGCCATCGTCCATGCCCCCCGAATTACCGCAGGACATAAGTGTAAAGCCAGTCCCGGACAGAGTCTGAATACGGCAGGGCATCGTTACCGCCCAGGCTGTCGAGTTTCACCGCGTGCCCGGTCAGCCGTGAAATACCTGTTGCGACATGGGCACGGTGCTGTTCGAGAATCGCTTCGTACGGCCGTGGTGGCGTGCGGTTCACGAAGAAGTCGTTCAGCGTCAGGAGCATGGGCGTAAATATCTTGGGATCGTCGAGGTGCTTGCCGACGACGAAATTCCTGCTTTCATTGACCGTATAGATGAAGATGTTATAGGTTCCGGGACCGGGACCGATGTGGTTGATGCCGATAATCGGCGGTTCTTCCCCGCGTGGCCGGTAGGTCAGGATACTGAACGCGTCGCCGAGCGGACGGTCAGGAGCGAACCAGCGTTTCCCATCGCTTCGGATATTGCCGATCTCGATGATGTAATCGCCGCTGAAATATGCCGTGTCGATACCACCGCCGATCGCGGCGTGGGCGAAATTAATGGTATGGGGAAACATCCACTGGAACATCGGTTCGGGACAGTAGCATTCGTAACTCCGCACCGGGCCGTTCTCTTCGACAAACCGCCTGATATCGGGAAGCTCGGGCTGCAGTTCAAGCGATGAACAACTCATGAGCGGGGCATCGTTTTCCCTGGCGAGGCGAACGATTTCCTCGGCACTGTAGATCGTGTCGGTGAAGGGACGGTCGATGAAGACCGGTTTCCCCGCCTCGAGCGCGGGACGGGCAAGCTCGAGACTCCTGCGGTAATCGACATGCTCCACGCAGATGACATCGGATTCGGCGACAAGCTTCTCCGGGTCTTTGAACACTTTCTCAAATCCCCGCTTTGCGAACCGCTCGGCCACTCCCGGTTCGTCATCCCAGAATCCATGGGCCTTACAGCGCAGGACATTCTTGTAGGTGTCGCGATAGCGGTTGAAAAGGAGGGCGAAGTTATGGCCGCCCAAACCGAGCTGTCCGATTTTGAGCATACCCATGTCACGCGCATATGCCGGTGCTGTGCCTGCGGCAACCGCACCCGCGATACCTCCCAGCACGGCTTTTTTCAAGAAATCTCTTCTCTTTTCCATGAGATCACCTCATTTTCAGTCAAGACTTCACCGGAAGCTGATACCGGCATAAGATTTTCTTTTTCAGCAAGGTACGTCCCGATCTTCCCAAGGGCAAGAAAAATATACACCGGCAACAGAACAGTTCTCCAGGTCATCGTGTTTGCCGGACGTCCAGTATCTTCCTCCGGGAACGATACGATCGCGGAAGAGACACGACGGTGCACCGGGCACCGGTCGAGCCGCAGCCGTAGTGCAGGGACTGTCAGGGCGAAACGAGCCGAAAGGACGCTGGTACGATCCGGTCACTATACCATTCCCACGAGTTCCATACCCATGATATACTTGGAGGGGCCGGCGTGTTTGAGCCGGTAATTCTTTCTGAACCAGGCGGCAATTTCCCCGAGATCGCTGTCCGTATCGAACAGGGATTCGACTTCGATCTCGTATACCTGGGCGGTTCCGCGCGGGCCGGTGAATGTGACGCTGTCGAAAACCATCTCGTAGTGGGGAATGTTGTCACAGGTCAGGAGAATACGGTGACGGTTATTATCGTTTATCAGGCTGACATGAAGGGGGAGGTCGCCAATCGCGGTGCGATACACCTCCGCCGGTGGAAGCATCGGGAGTTTTCCCCGGCAAACTTCGTCTGGTGTTGCGGTTGTTTCGGCTTCAGTCTCGATGCGTTCATAGATAGTGCCCGCGGATTTCCCGTGGGATTTGAATGTCAGAACGGATTTGTGGTTCATGACCCGGAGCCGGTAGACGGCTTTACCATTGAAGAGTCGATTGTCGGGAGTATCGAAATAGTAATCCGTCTGTTTTCTCACTCCCCGGTCGATGATTTCATACCCGGCAACCGATTTCAAGGCTGCCAGTTTGCCGAAAATGGTTCTGTCGGGCACCGTAAATTTGATTTCCCTTTCTATTGCCATTCGTTCTCCTGTGCTGTGAACAGCGCTATTTCGAGGCTTCGGTTCGTGTCTGATGGGACAGTTGTCTCCTGCACGAGCGCCGGTGAGCATCCCGGCACTGTCCGGGTACCAGGGTACTCTTCATTTCTCCCGCTTCTCATGCAATCATGCCTCCGGCGATGTCTCTGAAGAGATGTGCGCCTGAACGAGCGCCCGGAATGCTTCTCCCCGCTCCTCATAATCAGAAAACATGTCGTAAGAGGCGCAGGCTGGTGAAAGCAAGACGATGTCGCCATCCCGTGCCCGGGACAGGCAGCCGGCAAAGGCTTCTTCCAGGGTTCCGTAGACGGTATTCGGGACACCCGCCTTCTCGAGCGCCTGTGAAATCGCACCTGCGGTTTGTCCGATAACCGCGGCCCAAGTGACCTTTTCGGCAATACTGCCGGCCATATCGTCGAACGAAACACCCTTGTCATATCCCCCGAGGATTGGAATAACCGGACATTCAAAGGCATGTACTCCCGCGATTGTCGATTCCGGCGTCGTTGCCTTCGAGTCGTTGTAGAACCTTACGGCATGGCGTTCCCCGATGAACTCGAGACGGTGGGGGAGTCCCCGGAAGGACGCCAGACCTCGTGCAATCGGCAGCGAGGTAATTCCAATGGTCATGGCACATGCGGCTGCTGTCATGGCATTGGTACGGTTATGTGCGCCGGGAACCATGAGCCGTTGAATGTCGAATATCCGGGTCGTCTTCCGCAAGGACCGGTCGACTATCCATCCCCGGTCGAGAGTGATGCCGTTGACGTCGAGGTCGGTTCCGACCCAGCGGATTTGGCTACGTGCCCGGTTGGTGAGTGCCCGGTTCTCGGGATCGTCGCGGACCAGGATAGCGGTATCGGTTGTGTACTGGTGCTCGAGAATGGCGATTTTCGCCGCGCGATATGCCGCGAAAGAACCGTGCCTGTCGAGATGATTCGGTGTGATGTTAAGGATTGCTGCAACATGAGGACTCCAGCGCATCTCGGCGAGCCATTCGAGCTGGAACGAGGACAGTTCGAGGACCACTATATCCCCGGATGACATGGTGTCGACCGATTCGAGGAGCGATCCGCCGATATTTCCGCCGACCCAAAAGGTTCGCTCGCTTTGTTCCAGGATAGAACGAATCATGGCAACGGTGGTTGTTTTGCCGTTCGATCCGGTCACACCACAGACAGGAGCCGGGCACCTGCTGATAAAAAGTCCGATTTCGGTTACGAGCGGCACCCGGTGTTTGCGCGCGGCGGTTATATACTGCGAATCGCGGGGTACGGCCGGATTCACCACCACCATGTCGGTATCGATAAAATCCTTGAGTTCATGCCTTCCCAGCACGAAGCGTATCCCGCATCCCCGGAGCTGCTCGAGCGATGCGGCGAGTTCCCCTTCCGTTTTCAGGTCGGTCACGGTCACACGGGCATTCTTCTCGATCAGGTAACGCGCGACGCCAACTCCCCCGCCGAATCTACCGAGTCCCATGACAGTCACCGATTTATTGCTGACATCATTACTAGGTAACAGCTTCATAATTACCGGTTCTCCTACTCTGTCAATTCTTGCCGATCCTGAGGCGGTATGTTTCCATCCATAGCAGCGAACCAGCGAAGCCCACATTGTATAGAAAAAACCATGGTCGTATCCCTGCAATCAGGCCAATCCAGGGATACGGGAACCGGGATCAGAAGATGAGCGGGTCCATATTCATCTTCATAATGGTGAGGATGATATCCCGCAGCGCGATGTGTTCGATGCCGAGTGTCCTCAACGCCGCAATCTTCAGCTCGGGAACCTTTTCCCATTCCGGCCCGTTGACATCGACCGCGATCGCGAGCACATCGGCGACATGCAGCACCGCGGTCTTTTTTGCATGGAAGGTCTGCGCTTTGAAGTTGTGATGCCACATCACCGAGGACGAAATATTTCTCGGCAGGTTCCAATCTTCCAGCGTCCAGCCACCCACTATCCCGTGATCGATTCCCAGCAGTTCCTTTTCGGCAACGTGCAGCGGCACCCCGTTGTCGATCCGGTACTGCTTAACCCGGGCATGTTCCTTTGGAAAGTACGATTCGATGATAAACG
>CAYWBT010000031.1:0-20830 GCA_964456585.1 uncultured bacterium | reverse complement strand
TGAAATCAGACGCGTAAAGCACGGATCAGGATTTCTCCGGGGATGCCCTTTCTTGCTCCCGTTCTTTGGGCACGCAAAGAAGGGGAATAAAAAGATTTTTTCTGAAACGAAAATGGATAATAAGTAAAAATATTTTTTATAACTTCTTATTATCTTAAGATGTACTTTCTTTACTCGTGCAAAGAAATGTACCAAAGAAACACGCCCCGGAAAAGCCTGATTTCCCCGTCCGCTCCGGTTTTCCGGGAAGCGCAGAACTCACGGAACCGTGTCCCGTTCAGACAGCCTGCCCTTCTTGTTCCGAAAAATCCTCACGAACGCGGGGCTTTTCAACGGGGATCGATACAAACTATCAATACTCCCGGTACTACGATACTTTTACCGGACAGTAATGATGACAAGTATAAATTCGGATTTCCCTATAGCCATAAAGTGAAGAACGTCGTAGCAAGAAATACATGAAGATTATTTACGGAATTTTACTGTCGGAATCGTGCGTAACTACTCTCGGTACAGTTCAGATACCGGCGCGGAACACGTCTGGCGGCGTTGATTGACAGGACGTTTTACGACCAAGGCAACACACTTTTTCTCAAGTCGTGAGGACAGAGCCGGTTGATTTTCACGGGCAATTTTTTTACTTGACAGTTTTAACCGAATTATGTACTCTAAAGAGAACAGGTTGTTCTTATATAATAAACTCTTGCTTCTTGGTATATGGTAAAAAAAATCTACAAATACGACACCTCCACCATCGGTGCGAAACTCAAGGTACTGCGCGAACGTCGCGAACTGTCGATGCGGGAGCTTGCAGCCCGGGCCGGTGTTGCGGTCAGCTTCATCTCGAAGATCGAATCGGGAAAAACCTCGCTTACCATCATGACTCTCCAGAAGATACTGGAGGCACTGAATGTCGAGGTGGTGGAATTCTTCAGCGATGAGCCGCAGGACTCACCAACCGACAGCATTGTCTTCAAGCATCGTGATATGAAAACACTCCAGGGGGATGACCGTGAATGGTCGTATGCTTTTCCCGCACTTCCGGATATCGGGGTAGTCATGACCTTCGAGGAATTCCAGCCAAAAACACGGATCGGTGAATGGGAGCGGCATAACGAGGATGTCTGCGGTTATATCATCAACGGTGAAATGACGCTCGAAATCCGTGACCGCGGCGTATTCAAGGCGCGGAAGGGCGATGCTTTCTACCTCAAGGCCGGAACGGATCACCTCGCGCGGAATGATACCGAGCGATCCCTGAAAATTATATTTGTCGAATTGAAACGGTAACGAAGGGTGTGCGATGATTACCGTCCGGGAAGTTGACAGTGCGAATGGTCTCACGACAATCCGTCTCGAATCCGATAGACTCTGTGTGGAGGTTGTTCCCGCAATCGGCGGGAGAATAATCGACATAACGGAAAAGCCGGGCGGACACCGGTTCCTCTGGCGAAATCCCGGTCTCCTGCTTCAGCGTTCCGCGCCGGGGAGTGCCTATGACCAGCGCTTCTATGGTGGGATTGATGAAATACTGCCGAATGATATTCCCGAGGAATTCAACGGTACGCACTTCCCGGACCACGGGGAAATCTGGACCCTGCCGCTCGATCATGCCATAGAAGGCAATTCGCTCATCCTCAAGGGTGCGCTCCCCCTGATGGGTTTCGATTATACGAAGAAGCTCACGCTTCGCGATGAGAGCCCGCATATTACTATCGCCTACCGGATCGAGAATCGCAGCCCGGAACGGAAGATATTCATGTGGAAACTGCATGCAGCGCTTGCAATCGAACCCGGCGATACCCTTGTCTGCCCGGCAAAGTTTGCGGAGGTGCTCGATACCGAGTGGTCACGGTGGAAGCAAACAGAACCGTTCGAGTGGCCGCTTATCCAAAATGAGCGGGCAGACAGCATACCGGAGATGATCAACGATTTTGACTATCTCTGCCTCAGCGGACTCGATGAGGGCAGAATAGGGCTTTTAAACCGTTCTGCCGGAATGGAATTTACCTATCATTTCGATACGGAAATTTTCCCGTACGCACATTATTTTGCGACCTACGGCGGTTTCAAAGGTCTCTACACGGGCGTGCTGGAACCCTGTACCACGCGTTCGTACTCGGTCGTCGAGGAAAACGAGCATTCCCGCTGTTCATCACTCGAACCCGGAGAAGTTCTCGAAACCACAGTGACACTGTATGCCGGGCCGATTCGATGAGAGGTGTAACTTACAAAGGTAACCGGGGACTGAAAACCACGTTTCAAGGATTTTTTTTCACCGGAAGAAATAATGGCGGCCTTCCCGTGGTGGGCATATCGGAAGATCAGTATAATACCATAATGAATAATTTGGAAAAAGAAGTTTTTATCAACTCGCAAATACCGTACATTCACCAGAAACACTTAATTAGTACCAGGGAGAAAGAAAATGAACGAAAAACTAGCAATTGACGGTGGAAAACCAGTCAAGACGACACCGAATCTGCCCATGTATCCGGGAGGCCTCTCGATCGGTGAGGAAGAGAAAGCCGCGGTTATGGAAGTTCTCGACAGGAAATATCTCTTCCGCTACTATGGTCCGGAAGAATATCCATCGAAGGTTGGTGAGTTGGAGAAGCTCATCGCGGAGCGAATGGAACGTAAGCATGCGCTGGCGGTTTCAAGCTGTACATCGGCGCTCATATGCGGTCTGACCGCTGTTGGCGCGGGTCCCGGTACTGAGGTCATCGTGCCATCGTATACCTTTTTCGCGTCCTGTGCATCGGTGCTCGCGGTCAAGGCGATTCCGGTCATTTGCGAGGTTGACGATTCGCTGACGATGGATCCTGACGATCTCGATAAGAAAATTACTCCGCGCACAAAGGCGATTGTTCCGGTGCACATGCGCGGTGTTCCCTGCGATATGGACAGGATCATGGCGATTGCGAAAAAACATAATATCGCAGTCGTTGAAGATGTCGCGCAGGCAACTGGCGGATCGTACAAGGGTAAACCACTCGGCTCCTTTGGTGATATCGGCTGCTACAGCTTCCAGTATCACAAGATCATAACTGCGGGAGAGGGTGGGGCATTGGCCACTAATAACGACCTTTACTATGTCCGAGCGCAGCAAATGCATGATTCCGCCGCCTGCTGGCGAAAAGACCGGTTCGCTCCCGAAGAATTTCCCGGTGAGCTGTTCCCCGGGATGAATTTCCGCATGGGCGAAATCGCCGGAGCGATCATGATTACCCAGTTTGGGAGGCTCGAAGGTTTTCTGGAACGGATGCGCTTTCTTAAAAAACAGATTAAAAGCCAGATACAGGATATCGAGGGGCTCTCATTCCGGCGGCTGAACGATGAAGCGGGCGATACCGCCATCTGTCTGATCATGTTCGCCGAAAGCGCAGAGAATGCCCAGAAATTCTCCGCTGCCCTCAGGGCGGAAGGTGTTGAAGCAGGTACCTCCTTTGATAAGGGCGTCCCTGATTGGCATGTGTATGCCCACTGGAAACACATCCATGACAAGGTTACGGCAACTAAAGAAGGCTGTCCGTACACGTGCCCATATTATGATGCTCCCGAACCGGAGTACCGCGCAGATGACTGCCCGAACACCGTCTCTCATCTGGAGAAGTCGATTCACATCGATATTCCGCCCCAGATGACAGACGAGGATGCCGATCTCATCGCGGAAGCGATCAGGAAGGTCGCAAATGCATTGTTATAATATCACTTAAAAAGCGGCGTATACGAGCGAACGGCAGGACAGTTGAAAAATTGTCGTTCGCCAACATATTTTTGCTGAGGAGATGATAGTATGAAATTTGGCGTATGTCTTGATTCTGTTTTTCTTGATAAACCCTTCAGAGAAAGCGTCCCCGCGGTTAAGGAAGCGGGATTCGACGGTGTCGAATTCTGGTTTCATAATTATGCCTTTACGGGCAGCGATCTTGTTCCCCAGAACCGTGATATGGATGAACTGAAAGATGTTCTGGATGAAACCGGACTTATCTGCACCGATTTCGTCTGGATTTCCGCGGACGGTGCCATTGATAACGCATCGCTCATCAATCCGGACGATCACAGCCGGGCGATGGCGCGTCTCGAAGAGATGCTGCCGATAGCGCGAAAGCTGAACTGCAAAAAGTTCATCGCCTGTACCGGTAACCTTCAGCCAGGTAAGAGCCCGCAGGAGATGAAAGACACGGTCATGACCGCACTCAAAGCGGCGATACCAATCATAGAACCCGAAGGTATCACTGTCGTTCTCGAACCATTGAACACCCACGTCGATCATGCGGGTTATTTTGTTGATTCTTCAGATTTCGGGGCTGAAATCATCCGGGAAATCAATCATCCTGCTATTAAAATGCTCTACGATGTCTATCATATGCAGATCATGGAAGGCAACGTCATCTCGCATATCGAAGACCATCTCGACATCATCGGACATTTCCATTCCGCCGGCGTCCCCGGCCGTCACGAACTCTATGAAGGTGAGTTGAATTACCCGTTCATCGTGAAGAAAATAGAGGAACTCGGCTATGAAGGAACCTTCGGGCTGGAATACTTCCCGACGTTCGATCCGGCCGAATCGCTTAAAAAAGTGTATGAAACGTGCCTCAAATAATAAGGTGCCCCGGTTACGCAGCGGCTGAAAAAGCGGCTGCGTAAGTTTTAGCCACGAGTTATTCTGGCTAGCATAAGGTATAAGGAGGGAGGATGCTACAGGTTACCGCACTTGATACGGCGATTTTCATCGGATATGTCATCGCTGTTCTCGTCATCGGGTTTATAGTCGGCCGCAAGGAACATAAGGAAGCCACCGGTTATTTTCTTGCCGGAAGATCGCTCCCGTGGTTTGCCATCGGATTTTCAATGATCGCCACCAGTATCAGTACGGAACAATTCATCGGTGCCGGGGCTAAGTCGTATGAAGTAGGCATGGCGGTATTGAACTGGGAATGGGGCATGCTGTTCGCTTTCCTGCTGCTCATTTTCGTGTTCATGCCGATCTACTATCGCCGCAGGATATATACCATCCCCGAATACCTTGAACGCCGTTTCAGCCCGACCGCCCGGACTATCTTTTCGGTCATGACGCTTTTGAGCTACCTGGTCATCAACCTTGCCGGTGTTCTCTACTCCGGGGGGTATACGCTCCACAAGATATTCAATCTTCCGATCATCATGAGTATCTGGCTCCTCGCGATCGTCACCGGCGTCTACACTATCTATGGCGGTTTGACCGCGGTCGTGTGGACCGACACCCTCCAGGGAATCCTGCTGATCGGCGGGGGAATGTATATCACCATCGCCGGTCTCTTAAAAATTCCCGGCGGATTAATGGCCGCTGTCGGTACCGGCGAACGTGCGCACCTGTTTCTTCCCATGGATCATCCGGAGCTTCCCTGGACCGCGATCATTGTGCTCTTTATTTCAACAAATGTCTGGTATAGCTGTACCAACCAGTTTTATATCCAGCGGTGTCTCGGTGCAAAAAATGAGTGGAATGTGCGCATGTCCATCGTGTTCGCACTTTTTCTCGCCATTGTGCTCGGATTTACCGTGGACTTTCCCGGAATCGTTGCTTATAAGCTCGTTGAGCTTGGTGTCATACCAAAACCCCCGGAATCGAACGCTGTCTATCCGTTGCTTATAAGGTATCTCGTGCCGACTGGAGTGCGTGGTCTCGTATTTGCGGGGCTCGTTGCCGCGATCATGTCGACCTTGAGTTCCCTGATTAATTCCATTGCAACCCTCTTTACCATGGATATATATCACAAGTTCATCCGGCCAAAATCAAATGACCGTCATCTGATCGTTGTCGGTCAGGTAGCGGGTGCGACTCTGTTGATTGCCGGTACGGTATGGGCGCCGATTGTATCGACCTTTCCCACCATTTTCGATTACTTTCAGCAGAGTTGGGCGATCATGGCGGCTCCTTTTGCGGTGGTATTTCTTTTCGCCGTCTTCTGGAAACGGGCGAACAATTTCGGCGCTGTTAGCACGATGATAATCGGTATTATCGCCATACCTCTCACGTTCTGGCTGCAGCGGAGCGTCCTGCCGCACGGCTTCAACTTTTATAATCTCGTGGGGATTATTTTTGTTTTCCTGTGTGTGTGGATTGTCGTGGCGAGCCTTCTGACAAAACCGCAGGCCGTGCATGAAATTGCGGCTGTCGTCTGGTCGAAGGATATGATTCCGCTTCCCGATGATCAGATCCCGCGGCCCTTTAGGTGGTATCATAACATATGGTTGTGGCTTGGACTGACGACATTGCTGACTATCTATATTTATATAAAATTCTGGTAAATGTATGAAAAATTCACTGTATATTAAATGCGCAATTGAAAAAAAGTTACTTTAAAAAGGAGGAAGTATATGTCGACAATCAAAAAAACTTCCCGGCGAACCGCGCTCAAAGCCGGCCTCGCATCGGTGGCATCGGCCGCAATCATCACACCCGATGGTTATGCTGCACTGCCGAATGAAATCAAACGGAAAGCACCGGGTGAGAAAAAGGTTGTCTTTCTTGGAGGAGACGTTCTTCATAACTTTATGGCGCAGGAACCAGCGATACGAGGTATCTGTGAGGGGGCAGGGTGCAAAGTATATTCCGTACACGATGCACGTTTTGTCACGCCTGAATTAATCAGCGATGCCGATATTTTGATCATTCAGCGGTGGCTCGGATCTCTTCCCGGCTGGGTACCCGGCCCCGTGTACGAGGAGAAACCACCCCAAGATCACTACATGAGCGACGAACTCGAAGACGCAATCGTCGATAATGTAAAAAACCGCGGGATGGGTTTTATCAGTCTCCACTGTACGCTCTGGGCAATGGCACGGAAAAAATTTACGGAGATGCTCGGCATTCGCGCCATCATCCACGGGCCCCTGCAGCTGGTTCATGTCCACAATTTCAACCAGAAACACCCCATTACCACGGGAATGGAGCCGTTCGATATACCGATCGATGAGAATTTCGGTGTCGAACTGGTCAACCGGAATGCGGTGCCGCTCTATGAATCCTTCGGTTATTCCGACAAACGTCGTGATATCAGCGGGTGGTGCCTGGAACAGGGCAGAGGGAGGGTCGCCGGTTTTGCCTCCGGGCACACCTACTTCGCCTACCAGGATCCGAACTACCTTAAGATGATAAGGCGCGGCGTCTACTGGGTGATGAAACGCGATATTCCGTCGGACGGTTAATCATGCGAAAGGAGCGTAATAATACTATACTATAACATTCTACTAAAGAGGAATATGCGATGAATACCATAGAGGAAATTCAAGGAATCAAGATGGTCACCATTACCGCCGGAAGCTTCAAGATGGGGCATAATTATGATCCGGACGCCCGGATTCCGGCTTCAATCAATGTGTATTACCCGGACGAACAACCGGTTCACCAGGTGTCACTCCCCTCCTTTCATCTCGGCATGACACAGGTTACTCAGGGACAGTACGAGAAGGTCATGGAGCAAAACCCCTCGTCATTTACCGGTGACAGCTCTTTGCCGGTTACCAATTTAGGTCCTGCAGAAATAAAGGAATTCTGTAATAAAATAAGTACGGTAGCAGGGCTTGAACCATGCTATGTTGAGAAGATGCGTGTTTGCGATGCGTCAAAGAACGGTTTTCGGATGCCAACCGAAGAAGAATGGGAATATTCCTGCCGTGCCGGTACAACGACCATGTTCTCGAATGGAAACACCGAACGCGATCTCGCCCAGGCGGGCTGGTACCGAGCAAACAGCGCCGGACGTACCCACCCGGTTGCCCAGAAGGAACCGAATGCCTGGGGGCTCTATGACATGCACGGCAACGTATTCGAGTTCTGCGAAGACGACTGGAATCCAAATATGGCGTATAACAAATATCTTGATAAACGAGCGCCAAAGCCAACGTACCACTACTATCACATGCTGAATATTACCCGCGGCGGAAGCTGGTTCAGTGAACCGGCGGAGTGTCGTTCGGCCTTACGTGCATGCTTCTGCAGTTGGAACAAGATATTCCAGAGCTACTACATGGGTTTTCGCGTTGCCAGAAGCATTACGTAACATATTATCAGGAGTAGAATGATGAAAAAAATCAAGGTTGGTGTGATCGGTACCGGTTACATCGGCATGGTACACCTCGAAATTCTTCGCCGCATCACCGAAGCGGAAGTGATTGCCGTGGCGGATGCCAATCCTGATCTTGCCCAGGCAGCGGCGGAGAAATATTCTATCCCGCGGGTGTATACCAGTGTGGATAAAATGGTGGATGATGCCGATGTTGAAATCGTTCACAACTGTACGCCGAACAATGTCCACTATGCCAGTACGAGCAAACTCATCAAGGCTGGCAAGGACGTTCTCTCGGAAAAACCGCTGGCACTCAATTCACAGGAGTCAGGTGAGCTTGTCAGGCTCGCGGAAGAGCAGGGCACGGTTACAGGAATCAATTTCTGCTACCGATACTATCCGGTTGTTCAGGAGGCAGCCGCACGAGTGCGGGCGGGAGACCTCGGCGATTTGCGCGCCTGTATGGGTCACTTCCTGCAGGACTGGCTTTTCTTCGATACGGATTTTTCGTGGCGACTCGATCCCGAATTTTCCGGTAAAACGAATGTGGTCGGTGATCTCGGAAGTCACTGGTGCGACCTGGTTCAGTACATCACCGGGAGAAAGATAGCCGAGGTTATGGCAGAGCTTCATACCTGTATCCCAAAACGAAAAAAGTCGAAAAAACAACAGCTTGCATTCAGCGCACCTTCCGACGATGATTACGAAGATTTCGATGTTATCCTTGATGAATTTGCTGCTCTCTTAATGCGGTTCGACAACGGTGCACGGGGAACGTTCACCACCTGCCAGGTGGCGGCGGGAAAGAAGGTGGATATCGATCTCCAGGTGTACGGCTCGAAGAAATCATACGGCTGGAATCATGTGCATCCAAACGCGCTCTGGGTCGGGTATCGTGACAGGGCGAATGAAACGTTTTATGAGTCTTCCCAATATCAAACCGGGGGGACTGGTAAGTACATGACCCTGCCGACCGGACATCCCATGGGGTATCACGATGCAATGTACAATCTCGTGCGCGACTACTATAACGCTGTTTTAGCGAAACGGGAGGGTAAACCGTTCGAAGTAGATATACCCGATTTTATTGCCGGACACCGTGAGATGTGCATCATCGATGCGGCGGTTCGCTCTGCAGAAACCGGAACATGGGCGAAAGTAGCTGATTAACATTGATTGGCGAAGGAGTGGTGAAGATGTTTATGTGGATGCATGGCTGAGGGTCTTCTTGTCAATGCAAGCGGCGAAAAGTATTTCACTGATATCCACGTATAGTTTTGTATGACAGGGCGAGTGAAGGAGAATTTTTCACCGCCCTGTTATTTTTTCATGAAAAAACTTGACAAAAAGTCTTTTCTGTGTTTCTTTTTGCTGGTGTTAATGAATCAGGCAGTATCATCACATTGGAGGTTGAAGTAATGGCATCAACGGCAGATTTCAGAAATGGATTTACGTTTATCGATAACGGTGAGCTCTACAGTATAGTTGAATTTCTACATGTGAAGCCGGGGAAGGGTGGGGCATTCGTTCGTACGAAACTCCGAAATGTCAAAACGAAAGCGGTGACAGAAAAAACGTTTCGCGCCGGGGAGAAAGTGGAAGAAGTCCGACTCGAGCGGAAACCTTATGAATACCTGTACCACGATGGGAATTTCTACGTTTTCATGGACAGCGAAACTTTCGAGCAGATTCAGATAGATGGGGATCTGATTGGTGATGTGGTCAAGTTCCTCGCCGAGAACACCGAGTGCGGCATTCTCTTTCACGATACAACACCGATCGAGGTTGAACTCCCCATATTCATGGAGCTTGAGATTACCCTGACCGATCCAGGATTCCGCGGCAATACGGCACAGAATGCAACGAAAGCAGCCACGCTATCCACCGGAGCAGAGATCAATGTTCCCCTGTTTATTGAAACGGGAAGTGTTGTCAGGATCGATACCAGAACCGGTGAGTACGTTGACCGGGTGACGAAATAGCATAATACTGGGGTCGAAGTGACCTTTTTCTGTTGTCGAAAAAATTAGATACACGATTAGACAAACACAATCTACCACATTACCAAAGTTTGCCAGAGTATCAACGATTACCATAAGGTGATAGATCGGATGTGCTGCGACTCAAAAATACCCGTCGATCTCTATTATACCAACGATCATATGTGGGTACTGGTCGAGGAAAACATCGGCACGATCGGAATCACGGATTACGGCCAGATTGAGCTGGCGGAAGTGGTCTATGTCGAACTTCCCGAAGTGGATACTGATGTAGGGCCGGATATCCCGTTCGGCACGATCGAGGCCCGGAACAAAGTTGCCGAATTGTTATCACCGGTTGCCGGTAAAGTCATTGAAAAGAATGAAGCGCTCGAATCCGATCCGGTACTCATTAACATAGATCCGTACGGCGAAGGTTGGTTGATTAAAGTCATGCTCCTTGAATCGAGCGAAGTGGAATACATCCTGAAGCCTGAAGATTATCGTATATACATCTCGGAAGAAGAAATGTCTATCGAGTGAGATGCATATCTTCACATCTTAACTTCATCTTTTTGAGTTTCTTACCTTTTTCCTCTTTTCGTGGTTGAAAACCCGGGGTTGCATCACTTCAGTGATTAATTCATGTTCAATGTCCGGATCGTATATTTCCCACAAAACAGTACTTGAAGAAGAGCTTCCTCTAATCAGCGTACCGAATTATGGTTATCAAGTGGAAGTAAATACAATAAGTTACTATAACATGAATCTTTTTTGTTTCCCGATTATTATAGTTCTGATACTGGTTGCCGTGAAAAATGCTCGTTTTTTCCGTTATTTTTTCTTGACATAACTGGATTGAAAGTCGTATCTTATTTACTCAAATATTATTTTTCTCAATGGACGGATTTCAGTCATGAGTATACCAAGCGGTTTTAGATGTTACAATGACACTGAGAAGTTTTTCGGCTTTGAATCCGCCCGGGATTCATCTGCCGGATCATCACAATTCTACGCCGTCCGCGCTGTTAAATCGAAACATCATATAATTACCCTGCTACACGGTCTCGTAGTGCTCCTGCTTATTGTAGCGGGATAGCCCGGAGGCCCCCTGTTCGTACCTTTTCACCTGGTAAATAAAAGGTCGGTCGGTGCCTCTGGGAGTCCAGAAGGTAGTAGGGATTTTTTTGTAGAAAATTCATTATTTTGCATGGTATGAAATGCAATGGTTCGGAATGGAAGTATCACATAAGAGGGCAGGGTAAAATAAATGAGAAGTGACGATGTAACAAAAGGTTATGAAAGAGCAGCATCTCGTTCGCTCATGTATGCGACCGGTGTCGATCCCTCACAGATCGGTAAGCCGATGATCGGAATTGCTTCGTCCTTCAGTGATCTCATTCCCGGACATACCGGGATGCGTGATCTAGAGCGGTTCATAGAGAAAGGTATTCATACCGGCGGCGGAAGTTCGTTTATTTTCGGTATACCCGGTGTTTGCGACGGTATTGCAATGGGACACAGCGGTATGAAATACAGCCTGTGTACGCGTGAGCTTATAGCCGATGCACTCGAGTGCGTCATGATGGCCCACAAATTGGACGGCGTGGTATTGTTGACAAACTGTGACAAGATTACTCCCGGTATGCTCATGGCTGCCGCACGACTCAATGTGCCGGCAATCGTGGTGACTGCGGGTCCCATGCATTCGGGTATGCGTAACCGGCGGCGGCTTTCGCTGGTGCGGGATACCTTCGAGGCGATTGGACGTTACCGTGAGAATCTCATCGATGAGAATGAATTGACTGCGCTCGAACTCGAAGCATGTCCGGGTCAGGGATCGTGCCAGGGCCTCTATACAGCCAATACGATGGCATGTCTGACCGAGGTGATGGGCATGTCTCTGGTGGGATGCGCAACGGCACTTGCCGGTTTCGCCAAGAAACGGCGGATCGCTTACCGTTCGGGAATCCGGATTTGCGAAATGGTCAAAGATGATATAAAACCGCTCGATATCATGACTGAAGCGGCGTTTGAAAACGCCATCAGAATGGATATGGCGCTCGGCGGTTCAACCAATACCATGCTCCATGTTCCGGCAATTGCACATGAAGCGGGAATTGAGCTGCCGCTCGAGTATATCGACGACATATCAAAAGATACACCGCACATCACATCCATCAGGCCGGGTGGTGAATATTTCATGGAAGATTTGGAATATGCCGGAGGTATCCCCGCGGTCATGCACGTTCTCGGTGATAAGCTGAAAGACAACGACACCGTGTCCGGAGTCCGTGTCAGGGATATACAGAAGAACTCCCAGGTTGTCGATCCCGACGTTATCAGGTCGATTGATGAGGCGTACCACAAGGAAGGTGGTATCGCGGCCTTAAAGGGTACGCTTGCGCCGGACGGCTGCGTGGTGAAACAGAGTGCGGTCTCCGAGAATATGATGGTGTTTAAGGGAACTGCTCGCGTGTTCGATTCCGAGGAGGAGTCGCTCGTCGCCATTTTCGGGAAAGAAATAAAGCCCGGCGATATTGTTGTAGTCAGGTATGAAGGCCCGAAAGGCGGTCCCGGTATGCGTGAGATGCTCCAGGGAACCGCGGCTATCACCGGTATGGGACTGAGCGAATCGGTCGCCCTGATCACCGACGGTCGTTTCAGCGGCGGAACACGCGGCCCCTGTATCGGACATATCTCACCGGAAGCGATGGAGGGTGGCCCCCTGTGCGTTGTACGTGACGGGGATGAGATACTCATCGACATCCCCAACCGCAGACTCGATCTCCTCATTAGCGAGGAGGAACTGAAGTCACGTATGGATGCATGGCAGCCACCCGAGCCAAAAGTCAAGGGCGGATACCTTGCCCGCTATGCCAGGCTGGTTACCTCGGCATCCAGTGGAGCTGTTTTTAAATAATAACCGGGAGAAATTCATGAAGTTAAGCGGTTCAGATATATTTGTCGAATGTTTACGAAAAGAAAAGGTTGATACGCTCTTTGGATATCCTGGCGGTGTTGTCATACCGATATTCGACAAGTTATACGATGCCAAGGATATTCATTTCGTCCTGACCCGCCACGAACAGGGCGCGGCACATGCAGCCGATGGATATGCCCGTGCGACTGGCAAGACGGGCGTTTGTATTGCAACGTCGGGACCGGGTGCAACAAATCTGGTGACTGGTATAGCGACAGCCTACATGGATTCCATACCTATGGTTGCGTTCACCGGACAGGTCGCTATGTCTCTTATCGGCACTGATGCATTTCAGGAAGCGGATATTACCGGTATTACGAGACCGATAACCAAACATAACTTCCTGATTAGCGATACCAGCAAGATCGCAGATATTATCAGTGAGGCGTTCTACATCGCCTCGACCGGAAGACCGGGGCCAGTGGTTGTCGATCTACCGAAGGATGTGAGCACCGGCATCATCGATTTCGAATGGCCGAAAAAACCATCGAGACCGCTCGGCTACACAATCCATCACAAGGCAGATCCTGATGTAATGAAAGAGACCGCCGATGCGGTAAACAAGTCGAAAAAGCCGTTGATCTATGCCGGCGGCGGAATCATCATTAGTGGTGCGCACCGTGAACTGGTCCGCTTTGCCGAGAAAATCAAGGCACCGGTAACCACGACCCTGATGGGACTGGGCGGATTTCCGGCTAGCAACGAGCTCTGGGTGGGTATGCCCGGGATGCACGGCACCTACACGGCGAACATTGCGTTCACCGAGTGTGACTTGGTCATTGCAATCGGTGCACGCTTTGATGACCGTGTTACGGGGAAAATCGAGGGATTTGCCCCCAACGCCGACATAATCCATATCGATCTCGATCCTGCCGCGATCGCAAAGAATGTCGAGGTCGATATTGCTGTCGTCGGTGATGCGAAGACAGTGCTGAAAGATCTCATGCCGATGGTGCGTGAGCGAAAATCAAACTCGTGGAACGACCGGATCAGCGGTTTAAAGAAAAACCACCCGGTTACCTATACTCAGGAAGGCAGCATGATAAAGCCACAGTACGTTGTTGAACAAATCTGGGAGGCAACCGGTGGCGATGCGATTATTACCACCGAGGTCGGACAAAACCAGATGTTTGCGGCGCTCTATTATAAATTTGACAAGCCTCGGAGGTTTATCTCATCAGGCGGTCTCGGAACCATGGGATACGGTTTTCCCGCTGCCATTGGTGCGCAGATGGGTAAACCCGATGCTGTCGTGTTTGACATCGCCGGTGATGGTTCGTTTCAGATGAATATACAGGAGCTTACCACGGCGGTGGAACAGAAGTTGCCTGTCAATGTTGCCATTTTAAACAACAAGTATCTCGGTATGGTTCGTCAATGGCAGGAATTATTCTTCAAAAAACGCTATTCAGCCACCGATATCTGCTGTCAGCCAGATTTTGTCAAGGTCGCCGAAGCCTATGGTGCGACAGGGATCCGTGTCGAAGATACAAAAGACGTCCGCGGAGCAATAGAAGAAGCTATCTCGATCGATGGGCCGGTGGTTCTTGATTTCATTGTTGACCGGGAAGAGAACGTCTGGCCGATGGTTGCCCCCGGAGCGGCAATTTCCGAGATTATGGAGAGGAACTGACAATGAAACATACCATTTCAGTGACCGTAGAAAACAAGTTTGGTGTCCTCGCACGGGTGAGCGGTCTTTTCTCTTCGCGGGGTTATAATATTGACAGTCTCACTGTCGGGGAAACACGGGATCCGAGAATATCACGAATGACCATCGTGGTCAAGGGTGATGACAAGATTCTTGAACAGGTCATCAAGCAACTGAGCAAACTTGTTGATGTGATCGATGTAAAAGACCTTAAGAGAGGTAGTTATGTTGCAAGAGAACTGCTCCTTATCAAGGTGAAAACCACCTCGAAAACGCGGACCGAGGTTATGGAGATTGTCAATGTGTTCCGCGGGAAAACTATCGATATCGGCCACAAATCGCTGATCATCCTCCTGACCGGATCAGAGGAAAAAATCGGCGCTTTTCTCGAACTCGTGGAGCCTTTTGGCATTATAGAGCTTTCGCGTACCGGTCGTGTGGCGATGGTCAGGGAACTCAATGAAAATGGAGAAAGCGAAGAATTAGAATAACATTCATAAATTCTATTAAATAAGTGTTTACATGAACAGGAGGCTTTCACAATGAAAATGTACTATGAAAACGATGCCGATATGGGTATTCTCAAGGGGAAAACCATTGCCATTATCGGTTTCGGCTCGCAGGGGCATGCACAGGGGCAGAATCTCCGGGACTCGGGCTTTGATGTCATTGTTGCCGAAGTCGAAGGTACCGCCAGCTACAAGCTGGCGGTTGAGGCCGGTTTCACTCCCATGACTGCGGCAGAAGCGGCAGAAAAGGCAGACATCATCCAGATTCTCGTTCCTGACGAGGTACAGAAGAATGTCTACGAGAAAGAGGTCAAGAAGGGTTTGAAACCGGGGAATGCACTCGTCTTTTCTCATGGATTCAATATTCATTACGGCCAGATTGTACCGCCGGAAGACGTCGATGTCTACATGGTGGCGCCCAAGGGTCCCGGCCATCTCGTTCGTCGTGTTTTCGAGAGCGGTGGCGGTGTTCCAAGCCTGATCGCCGTACACCAGGATTCCACGGGTAAGGCCAAAGATCTCGCGCTCGCTCACGCCTGTGGTATAGGTGCCGGACGAGCCGGCATTATCGAGACGACGTTCATGGAGGAGACCGAGACAGATCTATTTGGCGAGCAGGTTGTTCTGTGCGGTGGACTGACAGAATTGATACGGGCGGGATTCGAAACCCTCGTCGAAGCGGGTTATAAGCCGGAAATAGCTTATTTCGAGTGTTTGCATGAAGTTAAGCTGATTGTCGATCTCATTTACGAAGGTGGTATCGCCAACATGAGGAGCTCGATCAGCGATACCGCGGAGTACGGCGACCTCATCACCGGTACCCGAATTATCACCGAAGAAACACGTGAGGAAATGCAGAATATCCTCTCGGAAATACAATCCGGTGAATTCGCCCGCGAATGGATTCTTGAAAATAAGGCCGGACGCCCGGTATATCGTGCACTCAAGCGCCATGGAGAAGAGCATCCCATCGAAATCGTGGGCAAACAACTCCGGTCGATGATGAGTTGGCTGCACAAGTAAGAACGCCGGTTGCCGGTGCATGAGGCTCGCGGCAGGTTCAACCGGTATCTGCCTCAAGCGACAACGTTGCGTTACTTCTGAAAGGAGGTGGTAAATGTGGAGATGAAATCCACCCAACTCGACGATTCCGAGCTTAGTGGTTTAAATGGACTGAAAGAAACCATGGTGCGCATGTCTGCGTTTACCATTTTCGTCGAGGAGTTACTCACATGAACGGCACGAACGAAATGAATAGAGAACGGATCATTGTATTCGACACGACGCTCCGTGATGGCGAACAATCGCCGGGGGCGTCCCTGAACATCAAAGAAAAGGTACAGATCGCACACCAGCTCGAACGTCTCGGAGTTGATATCATCGAAGCGGGCTTCGCTGTTTCTTCGAAAGTCCAGTTCGATGCGGTCAAGGCATGTGCGGACGAGGTGCGGAATACGACCATCGCCAGCCTCGCCAGAACGATTGAGAAAGATATCAAAAGTTCCGCCGACGCGCTGAAAAGCGCGGCGAAACCACGTATTCATACCGTTATCGCAACCTCGCCGATTCACATGGAGAAGAAGCTCCATAAAACGCCGGATGAGGTCATGAAGATGGCGGTTGAGGCGGTGCAGATGGCCAAAACCTATGTCGATGACGTCGAGTTCAGCGCCGAGGATGCCTTCAGGAGCGATCTCGGCTTCCTGACCGAAATCACCATTGCGGTTATCGAGGCGGGTGCAACGACGGTGAACATCCCGGATACGGTCGGGTACGCGGTGCCATCCGAATTCGGCATGTTTATCCGCGATCTCATGGCACGGGTGACGAACCTCGGTGATACCATTATCAGCGTACACTGCCACAACGATCTCGGACTGGCGGTGGCGAATTCTCTGGCTGCTATTCAAAACGGAGCCCACCAGGTGGAAGTTGCGGTCAACGGTCTTGGAGAGCGAGCAGGAAACGCTTCACTCGAAGAGGTTGTCATGGGGCTTAATGTCCGTCACGATTATATGAACTACGAGACAGGTGTCAATACGAAGGAAATTTACCGTACAAGCCAGATGGTCTCGAACCTGACCGGCATCCGGATACAACCGAACAAGGCGATAGTCGGGGCGAACGCCTTTGCCCACGAATCGGGAATACATGTCGATGGTTTACTTAAGTCGCGGTTGACCTATGAGATTATGACACCGGAGACTATCGGTTTGAGCGGCATGAAGATCGTCCTCGGCCGTCATTCGGGCAAGCACGGTTTTCAGAAGCGCCTGGAAGACATGGGGTACCGGCTCTCGGGAAAAGACCTGTCGGCCGCATTCGAGCGTTTCCTCGTCGTGGCGGACAAGAAGAAAGAGGTATTCGACGAGGATATCGCCGCGATTGTGGAAGACGAGGTACAGAGTATTCCCGAGTTTTACAAGCTCGAATACTTCCATATTTCGAGTGGATCGTCGACCATACCCACCGCCACGGTTCGCATCAGGCTCGGCCAGAAGGTTGCGCAGGATTCCGCCTGGGGTGATGGTCCGGTTGATGCAACCTACAAGGCGATCAATTCGATAGTCCAGATGCCCATCGAACTCGGAGAGTATTCACTTCGAGCTGTCACTGCGGGGACCGAAGCAATGGGCGAGGTAACCATCAAGATGAAGGTTACCGGCATGTTCACCATCACGGGACGAGGAGCCTCGACAGATATTCTCGAGGCATCCGCCAAAGCTTATGTGAATGGTTTGAACAAGATCAAATATCACCAGGAATTGAAAAAAGATCAGAACAATGGAGCATAACACTATGGGAATGACAATAACCGAGAAGATTCTGGCGGCTCATGCCGGGAAGGATGTGGTCAAGCCGGGAGAATTGATCAATGCACGGCTCGATATCGTGATGTGCCACGATGTAACGACTCCGCCGGCAATAAAAATGCTCAGAAAATTCGGTATGGACAGGGTGTTCGATCCCGAAAAGATCATAGTGATACCCGATCATTTCGTGCCGAACAAGGACATCCAAAGCGCAGAGCTTGCCAAGCGACTGCGCGAGTGGGTGGGAGACCATAACATCCCGAACTACTACGAAATCGGGCAAAACGGGGTTTGTCATGCCGTTCTCCCTGAGGACGGCTGGGTGGTGCCGGGAAGCACTATAGTAAGCGGTGATTCCCATACCTGTTCGCATGGTGCGCTCGGAGCGTTTTCGACCGGCATCGGCTCGACCGATCTCGCGGCGGCCATTTATGCGGGCGAACTGTGGTTCAGGGTTCCGGAGTCGATCAAGTTTGTCCTGAATGGTTCGCTTTCGAGAGGGGTGTATTCCAAGGATGTCATCTTGGAAATAATCCACCGTATCGGTGTGGACGGTGCACTCTACCAGGCGATGGAATTCACCGGGCCGGTGGTTGACGAACTTTCGGTCGAAGCGCGGCTGACCATGACCAACATGGTGATCGAAGCAGGGGCAAAATCCGGGATCATCAATCCCGATGAGAAGACGATTGATTTCGTTCGCGAGAGGACTGACCGGGAGTTCACGGTCTATACCTCCGATCCCGATGCCGAATACGCCGAGGAGAGGGAGATTGACTGCTCGGCCATCGAACCGGTGGTGGCGTTTCCCCACCTTCCCTCGAACGTGCGTACCGCGCGGGAAGCCGGCAAGGTCAAGATCGACCAGGTGTACATCGGTTCGTGCACCAACGGGCGCATCGAGGATCTGAGGATTGCAGCCGACATACTCAAGGGCCGGAAGGTGGCGAAAGGTACCCGCGGTATCGTGGTTCCCGCAACCACGAAAGTATGGCGTCAGGCGATGAAGGAGGGGTTGTTCGATATATTCAGCGATGCGAACTTCGTTGTTTCATCCCCAACCTGCGGAGCATGTCTCGGTGGCTGGATGGGTGTTCTAGCTGCGGGTGAGCGGTGTGTTTCCACAACAAACCGTAACTTTGTGGGACGCATGGGCTCCCCGGAAAGCGAGGTTTATCTCGCTAGTCCCGCCACTGCGGCGGCAACCGCCGTTACCGGCGTTATTACTGATCCGAGGGAGGTGCTGTCATGAAGGGGAAATCCCACGTCTACACGCGTGACCATATCAATACCGACGAGATCATTCCGGCACGGTATCTTGTCACCGACGACGAGGAAGAGCTGGCGCGCCATGCCATGGAAGACCTGGATCCCGACTTTGTCAAGCACGTAACCTCGGGCGATATCATTGTCGCCGGTCGTGACTTTGGATGCGGATCGTCCCGTGAACATGCGGTCTGGGCTCTTCGCGGTGCCGGTGTGGCATGTGTCGTTGCGGAGAGTTTCGCACGAATATTTTTCCGGAATGCCATCAACAACGGCTTTCCGGTCGTTGAGTGTCCGGAAAGTATCGATCGCATTGCCCCCGGAGATGAGCTTGAAGTCGAACTCCGGGAGGGAATACTGAAAAACTTGACGAAGGACGAGGAATATAATTTTATTCCCCTGCCTGATTTCGCATTTCAGATTGCCGAATCGGGAGGACTCCTACCGGCGATAAAGGGGAAATAAACACAACACATGATAAACGTGGAGGATTAGTTGAAAAGAATTGCAATCATAGGTGGCGATGGAACAGGCCCCGAGGTGGTCGCGGAAGCGCTCAAGTGTTTGAAGGTCGTTGCTGACAAAATCGGTTTTGAGTACGTGACCGAGGAATTCGACTGGGGAGGCGACCGCTATCTTGCGACCGGCGAGGTACTGCCGGAAAATGCAGCCGAAACACTCAAGACATTCGATGTAATTTTGCTCGGAGCCATCGGTCATCCCGATGTGAAACCAGGTATTCTCGAGAAGGGTATTCTCCTGAATCTCCGCTTCGCACTCGATCAGTACATTAACCTCCGTCCTGTCAAGCTCTACGAGGGAGTGGAGACGCCGCTGGCGGGTAAAGGGCCGGAAGATATCGACTTCGTGGTTGTCCGGGAGAATACCGAAGGACTGTACTGTGGCGCCGGTGGTTTTATGAAGAAGGGAACACCGGATGAAGTTTCAGTACAGGAATCTATCAATACGCGCAAGGGTGTCGAGCGCTGCCTCCGCTTTGCCTTTGAGGTCACTCGCAAGCGGAACAAGAAAAAGACGCTTACCCTCTGCGGCAAGACGAACGTTCTCACCTTTGCCTTCGATTTATGGGAGCGCGCCTTCCATGAGATCGGTGAAGCTGAGTATCCCGACATTACGCGCGATTACGCCCATGTTGACGCTACCTGTATGTGGATGGTGAAGAATCCCGAATGGTTCGACGTCATCGTAACCGACAACATGTTCGGCGATATCATCACCGACTTGGGTGCGGTGATACAGGGCGGTATGGGAATCGCCGCCGGCGGAAACCTGAATCCCGAGGGCGTTTCCATGTATGAGCCCATCGGGGGCAGTGCGCCTAAATATACCGGAACCGGTAAGATCAATCCCATGGCTGCCATTTTCAGCGCGCAGATGATGCTCGACCAGATGGGTGAAACCAGGGGAGCTGATATTCTTGAGAAGGCATGTGTTGAGGTGATTACCAAGCATATGAAGAGCATGGCCGCCGGCAAGATGGGCATGACGACCACTGAAGTGGGCGACCGGGTTGCCGAAGAAATCACCAAGTTGTAATGACGTGAACGG
>CAYWBT010000030.1:3170-22513 GCA_964456585.1 uncultured bacterium | reverse complement strand
AACTGTGCGAGCGTATCCATCACCCGCTGCGACAGGTCGCCGTAGAGCGAATAGTTGGAGGAGCAGGCGTACACCTCCCCACTCCGGATCAGGTGCTCGATCTTGAAGGCGGGAATGCCAGCCGGGATACCGAGCGCCTTCGCTTCATTGGAGCGCGCCACCACGCAGCCGTCGTTGTTGGAGAGCACCACGACCGGCGTTCGCGCGATGCCCGGGTTGAAAACCCGCTCGCAGGACGCGTAAAAGTTGTTACAGTCAACGAGCGCAACGACCGGTTGCATAAAACCTCCCGCACGGTATCCGCATGGTGCATGGTATCCGTGCCCTTTTCTTTGTCCGCGGCGTCACAGTGTCAGCCTGCGGCGTCACAGTGGGTGAATGACCGTGGTTACCACACCCCATATTTCCACCTCCGTCTCCTCGCCCACCAGGATCGGATCGTGGTGACGGTTGTCGGGCGTGAGGTAGAACGTATCCCCGATCTTCCGCAGCCGCTTCACCGTGAGCTCTCCCGCGAGCACGGCGATGACCACGGCGTTATCGGAAGATTCGAGCGCGCGATCCACGATGAGGATGTCACCGTGGTGTATTCCCGCCTCGATCATCGAATCGCCCGCCGCCCGTACGAAAAAGGTCGCCGCGGGATGCTTGATGAGAAATTCGTTCAGGTCGAGCCTGTCCTCGATGTAGTCGCCCGCAGGCGAGGGAAACCCGGCATAAACCGGCTCCATAAACAGGGGCATGCTCAGGGCGGGCGGATTCTTGTCCGGGCGCAGAATGGCGTCGCGTATAGTCATATCGTGTTCCTTGTTTTCGCTGTCGATCGTACCTGAGAGTACCCGACATCAATATAGTGTAAAGATTTATCCCCGTCAAGGGATTTCAAACCGATAATAGTGATTTTTCAGGAGAATGTCGGGGCGACGCTCGACCGCTCACCATGCCTTAATCGGCCCGGAAGAGGCATATGTCCATGTGGGACGTCCGGCGCGGCGGTTGTATGAATACCGTCCCCGCGGCTGACTGAGTGCGTAGACCACCAGGTTGACACCGAATTTGAGCTGCTGGTCGTTCTTCCGGTCGTGCCAGGCGCGCCCGTATCCCTGGGGGCAATAGAAACCGACGAGTCGCGATCCCATGTAGATTCCTTCGATCGGGCGTTCTGCTTTGCTCGCACCGTCCGGTGCACCATGAGCGAAGTCGAAGAAAGAGTGGTACAGAGGATGGCGCGCAGAAATAGGCCGAAACGAGTAGTCGTATGTGATTTCGAATATTGCCCGGCGCACCATTTTTTTTAATGACTCCTCGACCCGTGCGCAATTTCCTTCTGCGGCGCCGTTATCGAGAATGACAAATCCGCCGGTTCTCAGGTAGTTGGAAAGGTTATTCTTTTCATCCTCGGTTAATTCAAACGCCGTATCAGCGGTGAAGTAGATGAAGGGATAGGTGAAAATATCCTTCGCGGATTTGTTCTCAAGGGTCTTTTTTTCGCCATCACCCTTATGAAACCAATGAATCGTCTCTGTTCCCGGCGGATAGTAGAGGTAGATGCTACGGTCGGCCAAGGCATGTATGTTGGTATGCCGGTTCAGGGTATACGCAAGATTTTGAATGGACGTTCGCAGGTAATCTGGTGGCAGCAAACGCGCTCCCCTGCCGATGGCGATGTGGGTATAGCCTTGAATGGCCATCTTATCATCGGGTGGGATGATCACCATCGACTTGTGTATACCGGTATCAAAGAACACCGGTGTTTTAAAGGGAATGGCGTACGGTGGTATCTGTAACCGCTGCGTGAGAATCCGCAGGGAATCAGAAAGCACATCCTGAGTGCTTTCACTCCCGGTATCGACGATCATGGGCATGTCATGGCGTACATCGATTCGGGAATGGGGCGATGTTGTTTCAATGGAACGGGAAGGATACGCCTGGCCGGATTTCCTGCGAGAGCGGTAGGTATCACTGGCGCGCTTCTGGGTAACCGGGAACGGTCTGCGTATCCGATGTTTCCGGATGACAAGCTCAACGGGGATGGAACGTGTCGAATCTATCCCGGTTTTCCTTTCGGGGTACACCACAACCAACGCCGCATGAAAACAGATCGCGACAACAATCCCCGCATACAAGTATTTAAACGTCTCCCGTTCAAGCTTTTTAAGATCGATGTGTGCGGTCTTCTCTGAGAAACGCTTTGTTTCTTCTCTTTTCATGGCACCTAATTGTTCCAATCAAACGTGACACTAACAGAGAAATACTTCTCGTATAATACGCTTTTTTTACCACCTGTCAATACATTTTTTTGGCGCGGGGATTCTTCAGTCGCTCGCTCGGGGGTGTGTCCCCGGCTTGCCTTCCGGGATGTTCTGGTAAAACCGGCGTGTGGGGTAGGCAAAATCTATGTCATCGCAGTCCGCGAATTCACGGAGTATATCTTCCCAGATCGCCTGTTTCGTCCCGCGGCGCCCTCGGGGTTCGCAGAGGTAGCGTATGGTCAGGAGAACACCGGAATCCTTAACCGAGGTATATACGGTGGGCGTCAGCTTGGAAAAGACGATCATGAGATTTTTACTCGCCTCCTTCACCCTTTTTTCCGCTTTCTCGCTCAGGTGTTCTGCATGTTTCTGTGCTATTTTCATTAAAATGTCTTTTGCCTTCTCCCAGTTGCTCTCGAAGGTCACCAGCACGGGTATCTCGTTCCAGATATACTGAAATCCGCTGCTGTAGTTGGCGAGCGACTGGGTAAAGACGAGTCCGTTCGGGATTTTAATAACCCGACCCGTGCTCTGGTCGGCATCCACCCAGTTTCCGATCTCCATCAGGGCGGTATGAAAAACACCAATATCAATCACGTCGCCGGTGAATTCACCGATTTGAATCCGGTCGCTCACGCTGTACGGTCGCGCCCAGAAAATGAATACCCAGCCGGCAAAATTCGATATGATATCACGCAGAGCAATAGCGATACCGGCCGAGAGAAGCCCGAGATAGGTGGTCAGTTGCTGGATGCCGGTAAAAAACAGGTTGACGATGAATAACAGGACAAAAAACGTTATGAGATACGTGAAAATTTTCCGCCAGATATAGCGGGACCGTACATTCTCAATGTGAACAAGCACCACCTTTGAGATGAAGGTACGGAGCATCCATGCAAGGATGAGTGCTATAATCGCGATGAATACTTTGGCAACATTGCCCATCTCCATGCCGGGGAAGGCATTCAGTAAATCATGTATACGTTCCATAGTTCGATCACTCCCAAGTATAATGGTGCGTACGTATCATTTTTCTCCTAAAATAACGGGAACACAACGAATATCCGACCGGAGGAATCACCGTTAAAGACCGGATTTCACCCATCTCTTGGAGCATCATGATCATCAGCTTCAGACCGGAGTGCATGAATTGTTTCCTTGCCTTCCTGCGTGCATAATATCAGGAGGTACAATACGGATATTCTCACGGAATATAATAACACATTTCTGTGTCTATGCTGAAGAATTTGTTTTGATACCAAGAGTTTTTTATTATCTTGACTAGGATTCAACTACTTATTTCACGCTTTTTTTACATCAAAAGGTCAGTGTATTTTATCTATTTCACAAAACCTAGTATAATTTCTTTGTTGAGAACAATGTTATGCATGAAAAAAGAAATAAAGACCGTAAGATTCCCCTCAGGATAACAGATACGACACTCCGCGATGCCCACCAGTCCCTCTGGGCAACCCGTATGAGAATCGACGACATCATGGGAATTATCGATGTCATCGATAATGTCGGGTACTACTCGCTCGAAATGTGGGGCGGCGCGACATTCGACGTGTGCCTCAGGTTCCTCCGTGAAAATCCATGGGAGCGGCTGAGGAAGATCAAGTCGGTTGCTAAGAAAACCCCGCTTCAAATGCTCTTGCGGGGCCAGAACATCCTCGGCTATAAGAACTATCCCGATGATCTCCTCGATCGTTTCATTGCCCTTGCCATCTATAACGGCATCGATATCTTCAGGGTATTCGACGCCCTGAACGATACCCGCAACCTCGAGCATGCCATCAAGTCGATCAAGAAGAATAACGGCCATGCCCAGGGAACGCTCTCCTACACAATCAGTCCCTACCACACGGTGGAAAAATATGTGACGGCTGCGAAAGAGCAGGTTTCGCTCGGTATCGATACCCTCTGTATCAAGGATATGGCCGGCATTCTTACCCCGATTGCCGCCGAGAAACTCGTTTCTGCACTGGTCAAGGAAATCAACGTCCCGATACAGCTCCACTGTCACGCGACGAGCGGGATGGCATACTCAACCTATGTGGAGGGCGTACGTGCCGGAGCCGGGGCAATCGACTGTGCGATCTCACCACTCTCGGGTTTTTCTTCACAACCGCCGGTCGAAACGATGGTGGCGATTTTCGACGAGACCGAGTATGCGACCGGTCTCGATTTCGACGCCCTGGAAAAGATTGAAAAATTTTTCCTCGAACTCTCTCCCAAAATGCGGCCGAGCCATGCCCAGATATCACCGATCGATCCCGGCATCCTCAGACATCAGATCCCGGGCGGCATGATATCGAACCTGCGGTCACAGCTTGCCCAGCAGAACGCACTTGATAAACTGTACGATGTTCTTGCAGAGGTGCCGCATGTCCGTGAGGACCTGGGTTTTCCACCGCTCGTCACCCCGACAAGCCAGATTGTCGGCACACAGGCTGTTCTCAACATTCTGACAGGTGAACGATACAAGATCATACCCAACGAAGTCAAGAATTACGTCAAGGGCCTCTACGGCAGACCTCCCGGCGAGATCAACGCAGAACTGGCACAACAGATTCTGGGCAAAGAGAAACCCATCACCCACCGTCCCGCCGACGATCTCGAACCCATACTTCCCCGGGCGATAGAAAACCTCGATTCATCACTCATCGATCATGAGGAGGATATTATTTCCTACTGCCTGTTTCCCGAACCGGCACTCGAGTACTTCCGGTGGCGGAAACTTCCTCCCAATGAACGTCCCCCGTCACCTGCTGAACTGGAATTACAGAAAACCGGTCAATCAACAGAAGCCGAAAAACCTGTCGATGCACACGCACCTTCTGCGTCGGGAAATGAGGCTGAACGGGCAAAAGAATTCTTGATGCCTGAAGACTATCAAGGATTGAACATCGTTTTGGATAAGGTTGCCGAACTGAATATCAACGAGTTGGTTATTCGCCGGGGCGATACCTCTATATCCCTGAAGGCCGACGACCTTCAGTCAAGAGTGAAAATGTCTGAATCTCCTGCTGTTACCGGGGAGAAAACAGCGGCCGCCCCCCTGAAAACACCGCCTCCCAAGAAAACCACGAAATCGGCCGGTGCCGATAAAAAAGCCGGTGTTGTCGACCTTGAGGGCACTTCTACAATCGATTCTCCGCTGACAGGCACTTTCTACTCCGCTCCCGCACCTGGGAAACCATCGTTCACCATAATCGGTGAAACGATCAAGGCAGGAGAAACGGTTGGCATTGTCGAAGCGATGAAACTCATCAACGAAATCACCGCTCATAACGACTGTAAGATCGTGAAGATCCTCGTCGAAGACGGCAGTATGGTCGAAAAGGGCCAGCCGCTCATCGCCATCGAGGAGAAGTAATTCACCCCATATCCCGTAGCTGCATATCCAGTTTCTCATCTGCATAAAGGTGTTCTCCTGTTTTTCGGCTATTCAGCCATGAACGGGAGTTAGAGCGGGGACAATTTATCAGGGAGATACGATGAAAGCAGTTATACTCGCGGCGGGAAAAGGCACACGGATGAAGGAGATCACCCGGACGATTCCCAAACCGATGGTTCTCATCCAAGGCACGCCCTTGCTCGAGCACATTATCCATTTCATCAAGAGCGCAGGTATAACCGAGTTGGGAATCGTTGTCGGCTATAAGAGAGAAATCGTGCAGGATCATTTTGGGGATGGATCACCTTTCGGTGTTGCTATTACCTATATCGAGCAAAAAGAGCAGAACGGTACCGGTGCGGCACTCCATCTCGCCAGTGATTTTGCCGATGGCGAGCAGATATTTTTCACCTTCGGGGATGTCCTCACTCCCTCAGAAAACTACGCGGGAATGCTTGCGTATTACCAAGACAATCCGTGCGAGGCTCTGCTCGGCCTGAACACGGTTGACGATCCCTATCGCGGCGCTGCCGTCTACCTCGACAACGACAATACGATAATCGACATCATTGAGAAACCAGCAAAAGGCACATCCACCACGAAACTCAACAATGCCGGTCTCATGCTGCTCGCCAGCGATATTTTCGAGTACACGGGTAAACTGTCACTCTCTCCGCGCGGGGAGTACGAGCTGACCGATGTTTTCACCATGCTTCGGAAAGACGGAAAGTGCCTGAAAGGTTATCGACTGACCGGATACTGGAAAGATGTGGGCACGCCCGAAGACATCGACACCATGAATGACATCCTGAAATAACGTGCGGGGGTTGTAGTACGCTCATGATCGATGAACAACTTATCGACTGTTTTTCACAGAAATTCGGCGGGAATCCCTCCTGTCTCGTCTCCGCACCCGGGCGGGTGAATCTCATCGGCGAACATACCGATTATAACGGTCTGCCCGTCCTGCCAATATCGATTCCCGCATCGATCAGAGCCGCCGTATCGCCGCGCAACGATGCAATCATTCATATTGAAAACATGGTTCCCGGGTACGAATCATCCCGCTTTGAAATTGATCCCGAAATTCCTCACTCGGCACAGGGACATTGGGCCAATTATGTCAAGGCTGCCGCGTCCGCGCTGGCGTCTCACACCGGCAAGAAGCTCACCGGCATGAATGCGCTCTTCGACAGTGATATTCCCGAATCTGCCGGGCTCTCATCGTCATCGGCGCTGGTTATCTCGTCGTCTCTCGCACTCCTGGCGGTGAATCATATCGATATGGACTTTCTCAAACTCGCTGAACTCATGGCTGAAGGAGAACGCTACGTCGGTACCCAGGGAGGGGGCATGGATCAGGCCATCTGTTTACTCGGGCGAACTGATCATGCGGTCAAAATCGACTTTTTCCCGCTCCGTCACACGTACGTTCCCTTCCCAAAGAATTATTCGATCCTGGTCGTCCATTCGCTCATACAGGCCGCAAAAACCGAAAATACTCTGTTCCTCTATAACCGCCGACCGGTGGAGTGCCGTCTCGCCGCCACGGTCATCAATGCGACGTACCGGCCGACCCCACCCATCACCCGTCTCGGTGATGTTCGAGAAGCATTATTTTATGAAGATTATTCCACCGTGGAGGATTTTATCGCGGCAACGTTTGAAAAAGAATCCTACACCCTCGGCGAGATTACAGCAATTACCGGTGAATCGGCGGAATCCCTCACCAGCAGCTACCTGGTGAACCGTGCCGGCATTCACCTCCCCATACCAGAAGACGGCTTTCTCCTCCGCCGGAGAACGCGTCACGTTCTCACCGAAGCTGAGCGGGTTGAACAGAGCTGCGAGACATTAAAAGCCGGGAATGCGGTTCTGTTCGGCGAGCTTATGAATGCATCACATCGGAGCTGTGATACCGACCACGACATATCAACACCGGAACTGAACAAGCTCGTTTCACTCCTGACCGGGGCTGGAGCGTACGGTGCCCGTTTGACCGGTGCGGGATTTGGCGGCTGTGCAGTCGCGCTCGTCCGCGATGAAGATATTCACGACATCTCACACATCGTTCAAGAAGAGTATTATAATCGTTATATCACCCAACACCACCCAACGCTTAAAACGTCACTGAACGAGAACAATACTATCATGTTTGCGGTGAAACCGTCCCGCGGCGCGGCAGTCCATGAACGGTAAGGGAGATCGGGAGGAACGTACCTTTCGGTAACCAGAATCTTACCGTTTTTACACCGGGGCAATCCACCTCATTTTCACCAGATTGTAACAGACGGGGAGACAAGGAGATGAGTGAAAGCACATCGACCCAGTGTACCGTTGTTATCCTCCACTCGAAAAAGATACGAACGACACTTTTTGAAATACTGAAGCGTATGAAATGTGAAATCTTCGAGATTACCAGCCTCACCGATCTTCTCGACTTTATCGAGAATTCCGACCTCGCCTTCGTTCAATTTTCGCATACTTCTCAGGAAAATCCTTCTCTGCCAATCGACAGCTTGGTCTATCCCAAGAGGCATTCAGCACGGAAAGACGGTTCACGGGACATTCGCCTTACCGAAACGATCGACACGAAAACCATGTTTGCCCGGGAATCGTTACCGCCGACTTTAAGCGAAATGGAAAGACTCTACATTATGTCGACGCTGAAACGGTGCAAGGGGAACCGCAAGACAGCAGCAAAACAACTCGGTATCGATCGGACCACCCTCTATCGGAAGATTAAGAAGTACGGCATCACCCGTGAGCACAAAGGCTGAAATCCTTCTCTTTCCCCCACCCATCTCCTACTTGCTCGCCCGTACATGCATCACGATACCGATAAGCAAGAAAATCACATTCGGGAACCAGGCGGCGACAAGGGGCTCCAGCGTACCGTTTCGGCCCAGTATCTGGCTGGCATTTATCAGGGTGTAGAAGACAAAGCATATTACGAGCGCCAGGCCGAATGAAGCCGCCCGTCCATGATTGGAAGAACCCGCTACCATTGGTGCACCGAAAAAAACAATGACGAACGAGACAAGCGGGAATGATATCTTCATGTAGAGATCAACGAGCCATTCTGACGCCGTATGCCCCTTTTCCCTGATCGTTCGTATGTAACTGCGGAGCTGCTGGTAGTTCATTTCCTCGGGCCTAACATCGATACGGGCGAAATCCGAGGGTTTCACCGTAACAAAGGGAACCGTCATACTGTTGTGACGGGTGAGAAGCACCCCATCGGCAGTAAAGGTCCGCTCTTCAACATCAATCAGCTTCCATCCCCCATCCTGCCAGAGCATAAATGCGGCATCGAGCCGTCGCCTGATACCGAGCTGCTCTTGGGTGCCGCTCCCCCCCGCTCGCTCGTACCGATGCGGCGTAATGATAAACACATCGTTTGCCCTGTTCTCCTCTGAAAGGTAATTTCGGGCGAAAATAACGCTGCCATCGCTGTTTGCTAGGAATACTTTCCCCCGGTCCATCTCCCTGTTTTTCGACAGGGAAAACCGGTATTCTTTCCCCAAGGTCTTGATATCATCCTGGAAGCGGGTCGTTTTCGGAACAATGTACTCGGCAAAAAGCATGACGATGAGCCCGACAAAGAGCGCGAGAATGTACAAGGGTAGCAGAATTCGGTACAGGCTCACGCCGGAAGCTTTCATCGCGGTTATCTCATTATCGCTCACAAGCCGTCCCAGACTGAACATTGTGGTCAGGAGCATCGCCACCGGCATGGTCAGCACCACAATATACGGGAGGTAAAAGAGATAGTAGAGCATCGTTATTCTCACGCCGACCTTCTCGTCGATAAAGTGGTCCAGGTTCTCGACACTATCCACGAGAATGAAAATGGCGATAAAGGCGAGGATGATGTATATGAGGTACGAAAAGAATTCCTTCAGTAGGTATTTGCTCAGAATACGCATTATCTATTTCCTGTTGGCATGAACGATCAGGGCAATTCCCAGGGCGCCGAAAATAATGTTCGGCAGCCACATGCTCAGCCAGGGCGGCATGAGCATACGGTCTCCGATATCCTCGCCCCCGATCAGGAAAAGGTAATAGAGGGTAAAGAAACCGATGGAGAGACCGATCCCGATCGTTGCTCCCGATCGCTTCACGAGAATACCCAACGCAGAACCAATCAGGGCAAAGATGACGGCAGCCACGGGTATGGAATTTTTCTTGTGAATCTCTATCAGATAAGTATTGATCCGGGTTTTATTGTTCTTTATCAGGTCTTTATATCGCTCGATATCCGTTTTTCTCTCCGGGTGTTCCTGCCGTGTTTTTTCGATCGCCTTATGGTACTGGTCGATACGGTTTTCCATTCTGTGAATATCTTCCCACATTATCACCGATGTTTTCGAACGGTCGTCCGGCATGGCCTTCTGTGAGGTATCGAGACCGAAATTAACATTGATCAATTGACGAAACTCATTGAATATACTTCGAATATAACGATTTTCTCTCTCCTGCGTACGGTGAATTTCGCCATTATACAGAATGAGGGCGAGCCGGTCTCCGGAGGGATACGTCTCAAACCGCCCCCGCTCGGCGATAATAGTGGTATCGAATGTCTTATCCTCCTGTTTAAACAGGGTTACGCCATACATATCCATGGTCGCATAGTCAATCTCGTTTACCCGGATGGCGATACCCGGCAGATCGGTGATAAATTGTCCCTCGCGATTCTTCAGAGAGAGCATTGGTTGTTTGTAAGCAATCGCCATTCTCAGGTTTTTTGCGCGGAGATTCGCGGCTGGCAGCACCGAATTATTAAACCAGATCATGAAGATAGTCAGCGCTATCGAAAGAAGGATAACGGGAGAAACAATCCGGTACATCGAGATTCCTGCCGACTTCATGGCGGTGATCTCCCCATAGGCGCCCATCCTCCCAAACGCCATCAATGTTGCAACCAGGACGCTCATTGGTACTACAAGGGCTATCATCCAGGGCATGTTATAGATAAACAGTTTTGCCATGACGACGATTCCCACGCCCTTTGTTATCAGGAGATCCATCAACTGGAGCATCAATTTCAGTATGAGAATAAACATGATAACGCTGAAGGAAAACACAAACGGCGCCGAAAGCTCACGAACGACATAGCGATGGAAAATATTCATAAATACCTCAAAATGCGCGGTAAATTCGCCGACCCATTAATCACTGCCTGAATCGTTACCGGACGCTCGCACAGGTTTGAAAGAGTATTTTCGCGCTGAAACGGAAAAAGGTCAATCGATGCTGATGTGTGACCTCACCGCTTTCTGAAACCTTCCGATCAGGTATTGCTAGTAATATATGACGGCCATTAGATCAAAACAAGTTTTTACCGGAGAATATCGGCACATCGGGATTTCATGGTGCATAACAGGTAAAGTTATCGTGCATCGTTTCTTGTATTGTTGTATATTTCTTGTCAACAACAGTGGAAGAATACGAAATTCGTACCGTTTGGTAAGGAGGTGTTCCCATGACTGTACTCGAAACGATCAAACGACGGTTCAGCATCCGTTCCTACACGCCTGAACCTGTCAGCGACGACGACCTTGCCCTGGTGCTGGAGGCGGCAAGGCTCTCGCAGTCGGCGAAAAATTTTCAGGACTGGCGGTTTATCGTGGTGCGGGACAATGAACTTAGAAAAAAATTTGTGTCGGCCGCCCGTAATCAGTCTTTTGTGGCGGAAGCTCAGGTTCTGATCGTATGCTGCGGTGTGAACATCGATTATGTCATGACTTGCGGACAGCATACGTACAACCTCGATGTCGCGATCGCGATGGAGAATATGCATCTCGTCGCCTGTGAACTTGGGCTCGGAACGTGCTGGCTGGGAGCTTTTTATGAGGATCAGGTCAAGGAACTCTGCGGTATACCGAAAGATGGTGTTCGTGTTGTCGGGCTCATGACACTCGGTCATCCCAACGTTCCGGCGCCGCCCAAAAGGCGCGAAGCGCTGGAAAAGATCGTGTGCCACGAGAAGTGGGAATTTTAGCGGACCACATCGGAAACCGGTACAAATACTATTCCCCGCGCCGCGAGCTCTGGCAGTTTTCGTTCGAGAACTGCAATCGTCTTCGGCCTGTCGTGGCCGATGACAACCGCCAGCCCCGTATCGAACGCGGTCGCTGCCAACTCATCGATGCGCTTCTCTATAAAGTCCTCATCGTCCTCGACATCAAGGTATCGGGTCAACACCTCGCTTTTAACGCCCTTTTTTTGCGAGAGGAGATACCCTTTGGAAGCCCTCGATGTCTGGGAATCCACGAAGAAATAGTGGTTCTCGCGGAGATAGGTCATGACCACTTCCATGGTGCGGATGTCCTGGGTAGCCTTCGATCCCATGTGGTTGTTCATTCCCCTGGCGCCGTCCACGCTCCGGAATGCCCGGGATAGTTTCTCGTTGATCAGTTGCGCCGGATCACTAATGAAGAGGGCGCCTTCTCCCGGATTGACACCAGGATTTTCCGGTTCCATCGGCATGTGGAGCATGTACGAAGTGCCGGTTTCGCGGGCGAGATCGACAATGCTCCCGGTATAGCGCTGAAACGGCAGCACCGCAAGTGTGACTTCCTGTTCAAGCGCACAAAGCTTCCGGGCATACGCTATGCTTCTCACCCCGAGATCATCGATGATAACCGCCATTCGCGCTTTACGAATCGGCAACCCACGTATCTTTCTCAAAATGACAATATCGGTTGGTGTCCTCCCCGCCCCCAGGGTAAGGGTCAGCGTTCTTCCATTCGCGCTTTCAATGCCCTGGAAAATCTTCCCCCCCATCTCGCGTGCCATTTGGCTGATCTGGAGATGCACCAGGGTGAGGGATTCTCTTTCCGGTACGTTCACTGTATAGACATTACGCAACTCCTGGTAGGGTTCTTCCGCCTCGCGAATTTTGACCTGCTTTTCCCCGATTCCGAATGCGACAAGCCGCGCCTCAAGATTGCCTTCCAATCCCAGGGAAAATGCATCCGGCGTTATCTTCTGCGAAAGAATTTCCTGCATGACAGGTACATTTTGATGTATTACGCGATACCACAAATATGAAGAAACCCCTACGGCTACCACCGCCGAAAGGGGCAAAAGGACTGACAAAAGTATGATACCGTACTTTTTTATCTTTTCTCCCAAACCTCCCTCCTACTGGGAGATATTCGTTTCATCGAGCCACCGGATGATCGACCAGTGTCCTTCCGGTTCCTCAACCATGATAAATTGCATGAACTGTTGAACCTTGTAATCCCCGAACGTTTTCAGGAAAACGTCCATCGATATGTCGTAGTTGTAGCGGTACCATATCTGGTCGGGGTGTTCGTCAGACACACGGGCGCCATCGGGAATGTCGGCTATGTTGGATCCATACTCGCGTTCAAGGGATACGTAACTCGGGGTGAAAATAAACGAGGTACAGTCGTCAAACAATTTCTCCATCACCCGAACATCGGTGGAACGCGACCAGCTCTCCACATTGAGCGAATCGATTTCGGACAGGCTCTCGTAAAAGTAATCTTCGTGCAGGCAGCGTTCGTAAAAATCAACATCGAGATTATTAAACGAGACGATGAGGTTTTCAATCACTATTCCGGGCGAATCCGGTTCCTGCCACTTCCCAACCGGTGTGGGCGTTTTTTTACCCTCTTTTGGGGAAAAAATGCATGAAACCAGAAGGGTAAGCAATAAAATAAAACCCATGTCAATAATCTTCTTCACCGCTTGTTCGCCTCTCTCTGTCCGCTGATACAACATTTTCAATGAAAATTACAGAAATAACCGGTCATGCGCAATATAAATTACCCTCCGAATACGACCGACTTTCAGCCGATCTTGAAAAAATCGGGGTACGGCAGTTAAATCCTCCTAAATATTCTGCACCCGGAGTACTCCCCAGGTGAGGGAACTCGACCGGAGCCGGAAATCAATCCAGCGGTAGATCGACCATTTCCCCTCGCCATCCTCGCGCAGATAGAGCCAGGCACGCCCCTCGACTTCAGCTCTCGAGGCAACCGTCGCCAGCGTGTCTTTAATGCTGATAAACATGGTATAGTTGTACTCGTACATGTTCTCCCCGGGCTTGAACTCGTAATCGGCAAAGAAGTCGATGGGCGTTCTTCCCTCGGTGAAGTTTTGCGGCTGAAGAAAGTTATTGGCAAACTCCGTCTCATTTTGTATACCCCAACCGTTGACGAAATACTCCTCGTACTCGAGCGAATCCTCCGTATCAGGATTGAACGCGAAATCCTCACTGAATACATCGAGATAGTCCTGGATGCTCAGCCCCTCAAACGATGACGCTAGGTTATAGAGGACATTTTCCGGAGAGATAGGGGGCTTGATCGCCGCCCCCTCGGTTCCCGGTTTTTCCGGCTCCCGCGTGCTGAACGGATTTTGACAGCCGAGAGAAATGATGAGAACGACGGTGAAAATAGGATACATCAGCTTGTATTTCATGATATTACCCCATCTTCACCGGTACTGGCATGAAGCTGATAATGAAAATTATAAACGCCAGAATCGCGATAAATTTCCTCGAAAAACCGATCGTGGGATTCATGTAATCCGGGTAGGGATGCGGTCTTCCCACCAAAAGCAGGATGAATGCCCAGACAAACCAGCCAACCCAGAATGTCAGCCCCATCAAGATCAGGATAGGAATTCGCAGCCGCCGTAGCAGTTCGTGAATCTTCGGGGAGAGAGAAAACATGATATGGCCGCCATCCAACTGGCCAATCGGTATCAGGTTGAGCGCCGTTACAAACAGCCCAATCCACCCGGCGAACGCAACAGGATGGAGCATGACATCCGCATTCTCGGGGAGAGGACCGAGAACGATCCATGATAAAAACTTATAAATGATCGATTCTCCAAATATGATCGTCTCATGATTTCCGCTCAAACCCAGGGGGACTATCTCTGACATTCTCAGTCCGATAATACTCGCCGCCACAGCAACGATAAAGCCGGCTATGGGACCTGCTGCGCCCACGTCGATGAGTGCCGTACGGTTCGGGATCGAGGATTTCATCTTGATAACGGCGCCAAACGTGCCGATGGGCCGGAACGGAAAAGGAATGAAGTACGGCAGGGTCACATTGATTCGCCAGTAGCGGGCGGCGAAATAGTGGCCGAATTCGTGGATGCCCAGGATGGCGAGGAGGGTAACGGAAAACGGTAGTCCGCGAGCAAATCCATCGAGTCCGGAAAAGGGATCGCCACCCGCCATTTTCGATCCCACACCCGTCGTGGTGAGGAACGTGGCGATAAAGAGAATAACATGAATGCGAACCGAACTCTTGGAAGCAGTCCTGACTGTGTAGTCGGTAAAGAAACGATCCGAGGGATTGATAGTTATTCGCCGGTAATTCATGTCACCTGCCCGAAATCGAAAGTTCGGAAAACATTACATCGGGAGCGAATGTCGTTCCGACCGGTTTTGCCTCGTCACCCAGCGCGGAAATGTCGCCGAATGCCCGGTAGACATTCCCGGAAACCATTGTATCGAGCAATCTGCCGACAATTTCACCCCGGCGAACCAGGAAGCCGAGTGTAATGTTCAGGGCAAAATCACCTGCAAGGAGATTCGACTGTCCGCCGCCAAGAACGCCATACACAATAATGCCCTCATCCATATCGGCGATCATGTTATCGAGATTGGACGTTCCGGGAGACATGATGAGATTCGACGTGTCGATGTCAGGTATCGAAAGTGCGCTGCGGCTGGCACTGGCCGTCGATTCACGGTCGGTTTTCGACGCCGTATCCAAGTCAAACAGAAACGTCCGGAACAAACCATTCTCAAAGATCACGTTTACCTGTGAGGGGACTCCCTCATCATCGAATGGACAACTCCCCGGAGCACAATCGAGCGAAGGATTGTCAGTCAGGGTGACCGCGCCCAACACCTGTTCGCCCTCACGGTTGATGAGGGGGCTGTCGCCCTTGAGGAGGCGCTTACCGTTTATTCCAATCTCGATCGACTCGAGCAGATTCGGCATTTCCTCGGCGGTGAATATCACGGGGAGGGAACCCGATATGCGGGGTGCATTTGTTTCGGCTTTTTGGTGAAGATCGACGATTTTTTTCACGTATTTGTCGGTACGGATATCGAGAGTACCAAAATGACCTCCGTCCGGAATCCAAAGTATGGAATCACCGTCAACAACCATCAGGAGAATCATATGGTCAAAATTGGTGCTGCGATGCGAAACATCGAGCCCCGAAGTATTCGCAATACGGACGTTCGACACCGACGATGAAAAATAAACGTTCGTCAAGCCCTTTGGACATTCTTCACGAAGCAGATCGACTGTCCGCGTACCTTCCTCGATCGCTTGTCGAGAGCTGAAGTTCTCCACCGCGCTGTCGAAGGTGGCAATCTTCCTCATGGCAGCAGCGCCGGGAAAAGTAAACTGGACTTCCTTGCCAAATTGCGAACTCGCTGAAGCCTGTTCAACCAGTTCATCGATGCGGCCGGGATCGGATGACGAAGAAAAACCGATGCGACCGTTATTGATCACCCGAAGTCCGAAGCCCAAGGTATTTTTCTCCTCAATACTCTTGAGCATACCCGCCTCAAACGTAACCTCGGCTGTCGAAGATTCAGTGAAGAACACCTCTGCTTCATCGACCTTTTGTTTCGCCAGGGCAAGAATCTTTTCAATCATCATCAACCCACCAGAACATTTTTAATCAGCACATGGGGAGAGCCGTCCGAGACCGGCAGGGGCATCTGCCCCCCCTTGCCGCACCCGCCGAGTCCCCCATACAGGGTTAAATCATCCCCGATCATGGTGATGTTATGCATGGTTTCAAAAACATTGCCGGAAAGAATCACATCACGCAGGGGAGTCGTGATCGTTCCTTTCTCAATTCTATACGCATTCATGGAACTGAAGGTAAATCGTTCGAGATCGGTATTTCCGCCGAGACATCCGCAGACATAGATACCGTCCTTTACACTTCCAAACATCTCGTCGAGAGTCGTTTCCCCGCGGTCGATATAGGTTGTCGTCATGCGGACAATGGGACTGAAGGAGGTGTTGATCGCACGGGCATTTCCGGTTGGCTGTTCACCCATTTTTCCCGCCGTCTCACGCGAATGGAGCCTGCCAACGAGAAGTCCATCACGAATGAGGTGGTTTTTTCCGCCAGGGACACCTTCATCGTCGTATGCGATAAATCCGTTCTCGCCCTGTCGTGAGCCCTCGTCGATGATCGAGAGTATATCAGGGCCGAACCTTCTGCCCATTCTCATCATCTCGCGCGCCTGTGGATTTTCGTACACGAAATCCGCTTCGCTCAGGTGGCCGAACGCCTCGTGGGCAAATACACCCGCGAGTTGGGGATCGAGCACCACGTCATATATTCCGCCGTAAACCTTTGGGGCACTTAGAAGATCACGGGTTATCTTGACCACTTTCTCAAGTTCTTCTTCACGGTTCAAAACCGTTTCGTATCCACGCTGGTCACCGAATGAGTTGATCCCGCGCTGGACGTTGACACCGTCTTTTGCAACCGCCATCAGTCTCACTCCGGCACGAATGTTTTCCTGGTGAATCATGGTTCCCTCGCTGGTGTGGAACCAGACATGCTTCTTGCTGTCGCGGTAGCCCGAACGCGTGGTAACAATCCCGTTCTCTTTCAGCATCAGGTCGTTGTACCGCTTGATGAGGTTCTGTTTTTCCGCGAGGGAAATTGTGGACGGATCGATGACAACATCGCCGGTGATTTCTATCACGACAGGCTCTATAGGCGCAAGCACCGTGGTATCTCGCTCGGATAGTCTGGCCATTTCGATGGCGGCGTGTGCGCTCATAACAGCATCCTCAACCCGTGTAAACGAGACGAATCCCCATCCCCCCTTTCGGCAAACCCTGACATTACCGCCGAGGGTAAAGGTCGTCCCGATATCCTCGAGTTCCGGTCCCATATAGGAGAGGTTGGTTACTTCGGAGCGTTCTATCCGGATTTCGGCATAATCTGCATCGAGACCGCTCAGGGCCTCTTTCATGACCTGTTCCATTAAAATCCCATGAGAGAAAGGGTAAACCGCAGGGCGTCATCAGACATATCACGCATTGGCGTATAGGCAATATCGGCGGCGACCATTTCCCAGTTGTAGCCGATACCGAAACTGAAAGTCTCGAACTCGCTGTCGCTTCTGTAGCCGATCCTGACAATAAAACTTTTAACCGCCTCGATCTCGGTACCAAGCCGAACACCGGTATCGCCATATCGGGGGAACACCAGGTCGCCGAGGAGATGCCAGGGTCGCTTAAAAACCGGCGCAATACTGTCGTAGAGGCATCCGATACTCACATCGGACGGCAATTTGGTACGGGAGCTCTTCAGTTTACCCATGCGGCCGTAGTTCCTGCCCGCAGCAGCGACCGAAAGCCCGCGAATCGGTGTCTTTACCACGAGACCGGCATCGAAGGCATAACCGCTGGCTGTTTCGTCCGAGACTTTCTGAAAGAGCTTTTTCCAGGTGAGTCCCAGGGTGATTTTGTCAGTTATCGCACCGGAGCAGGTCAACGTTATCGCCGCATTTGTTATGCTGTACATCCCGGTATCATTACCGTACAGGTCACGGCCGTCGATGTCACCGGAATCGAACAGGTTAAAGCCCAAACCCAGCATACCGTAATCGAACGGGGTCGAGAATGCCGCATATTCCTGCTTGATACCTTCGATCCATTCCGTATGGGTGAACTGTGCCGAACGTTCCTGCACCACGGCGAGAAGCGCCGGATTCGACCAAAGCGAAGACGCCCCGGTCATACAGGCAGAGCCGCTGCTGCCAAGTGAAGCTATCCGCGAGGAGGGGGCAATTGTCAGAAACGACATTCCCGCCTTGCCGGTTTCGCTCACGTTTGACTGGGAAAATCCCGGAGAAGGTGCCAGGTAACCTGCCAGGACCACCGCACATACTATTCGAAATAATCTCACCATCTCATTCTCCGTAGTTCATGACGATAGAAAAACTATGAATGTCGTTGTTCATGAAGTCATCCGGGACGTAGGCATAATCACAGGCAAGAGAATTGGAAATCCGGACGGTAAATCCATAGGTATACGAGCCATAATTCATGGCGTTTTCACTCGTATACTGGTACATCCCCGTTCTCAGGGTCAGCCGGTCGTTTAAACGGTACGACAGTCCCGCATTATAGCCGATTGGATTATCCTGCACATTCTCCATCGATAAGGAAACGAGGAGTCGTTCCTGATAGACCTTGTACGCCATACCAAGGGTGTAATAGAGGGGAAAATCGTCCTGTTTCTCCATCGTCTGGCCGTCCGCGCCGCTCATTTTTTTATTCCAGGATTTCGTTTTCCAGGTATACCGGCTGTTGATGTCGCGCACGACGAAGGACAGGGAGAGGTTTCTTATTGGCCGTGCCATCGCGCCGATATCAAATCCATACGCACGTGCGTCCTCGCCGGCGAGTTTCCAGAGGCTCAGCTTCGCGTTCATGCCGATTGAGAACCACTTGCCAGCATCTTTCGAGAAAGTGACCCATATCCCGTTTCGTTTGTCCTCCAAAGAACCGGTAGGACTGCCGTTGAGATCACGCCCGATAATATCATCGGTTCCCGCCTGTATCCAGGAAATGGCAAAATCCGCATCAGGACCGATTCTGCCGCCGTAGGCGAGATGCATAAACCGACGGTCCATACCGAGG
>CAYWBT010000030.1:0-3160 GCA_964456585.1 uncultured bacterium | reverse complement strand
CTTTTCCTCCATGGCCGCCAAACCGGCTGGATTAAAGTATGAGCTGTAAATATCACCCTCGACCGCTGTATAGGCGTTCCCCATTCCGAGCGCCCGGGCACCTGCACCCATCCGCAGGAATTCGCCGGGCCAGGCGTGATACTCTTCGTCTGACAAGGCTTCCCGCGGCATAAGAATCACCAGTGCCGCAACTGCGAATACACGCAGGGTATGGCCGAATCGCTCAATCAAGAACCATAATTTTGCCATTGGCCGTATTCCCCCTGTTCGTCTTAATTCGGTAAAAATAAACACCATTGGGAACAATGTTGTTGTCACCGTCCCTGCCATCCCAGACCTCCTGATAATCCCTACCGCCGGAACGGTATTCATTGGCGATGAGCTGCCGCAGCAATTTCCCGGTGTATGTATAAATGGTGACTGTTACCCAGGCTTCTTTTTCAAGCGCATACTGAATCTTTGTATGCGCATAGTTTCGGTCTCCCCTGCTCGGAGTGAACGGATTGGGAAACGCATATGTCTTTATCGTGTCGTTCTGATAGTCATACAACGATGAAATACCAATATCCCGGCTTCCTGTGTCAATGGTCTTGACACGGAGCACACCTTTGAATATTTCCCAGTTTTTCCCCCAGTCGGTCGTTTTCGCCAGTCCATCGGAACTCGTCACCCAGAGTGTATCACCGACAACCAGAGACATCGCAACCGAGGTGTTGTCGTCCCAGTTGAGGCTCGACGATTCACTGATGGTCATCTTCTCCCAGGTTTCCCCGAGATCGTAGGAGATCAGAAGACCCGAAATGGTGGAAACGATCACCGTCGAATCGCTGACCGCCGGATCTGACGACGATGCACTGCCAAAATCGATATCGTACGGGCGTGTGTCTATATCCAGGAGTTTTTTGTATTCCCATGTCTGGCCGTTATCGTCGGTATGGCATATTCCGTACTTCCCGACCTCATAAGGATGTGAGGCGACCCAGACATGGGTTTTGCCGCCGACAACCTTATGTTCCACCGCGGTGGGGAAATTTCCCGGCCACTGGGCGCCGGGATCGCCCGAACCATCCCGGGGCCAGGAGAAATTTGTCCAGGTCTCACCGCCATCCACACTCAGGTTCATCCCCTGGAACGTTCCCACCCAGAGGGTGTCGCCATACACATCGACACAGTTTGCATGGTGATTGGGATTGCTGTAGGTAAACTCGACCTCCTCGTCCTTGGTCTCCCGCGGCAGAATCTGGGTCCATGTGTACCCCCAATTATCCGACCGGAGGAGAAATCCGGCTGTTGTGCTGCACCAGATGACACCGTCCTCAACGCGAATATCGTAGATGACCGTGCGGTTTCCCGGCAGTTTAAAATCTGCCCGGTCGGGAAACATGTCGACGACACTGACATTCTGCCATGAGGTACCGTGATCTAAGGATAGCGATATTCCGTCGCCCGCGGTCGTTGGCTCTTCATTATACGTCGTGCCATAAGCCCAGGAGGCGATGATAATATCGCCCAAAGCCCACATGGCTGCAATTGAACCCCTGCCGAATCCCTCCTCCTCACGATAGGTTATCCAATCGGTTACACTGTGCCCCTCCCCCGTGAGCTTCGACAGCGCGCCCGAGCCTTCGAGCCAGAACATACTGCCGTCCCACACCATATTACCCAGATCATTGGCACCGAGTCCCGTCGTGAGGGAATTCACCGCTAAAACTTCTTCCTCACCGGCGTATGGAACGGCGGCAAAAACCGTCAGTGCCAGAAACGCCGTGAGGAGCATGATTCCCTTTTTCACCAGTCTCTCTCCATCGTTATTCTTACCATAGAACTAACTATATTATGAATATACACGTTGTTATTTTTTTTATATTCCCGAAGACCGTATTATCATAAAAAAATGCGGAGAGTACGGCATCCCTCTCTCCCCGCTCACTTAAAACCAACGAGAATACGTCCCTTCAAGAACAAGGGTTAATGCCGTTATATATAATTTCTTAAAATACATAATTTACCCGGAACAATCAACCTTTAACATGCCCAGAGACCAGCCCGATATGACCTCACCCAATACACCGGGGAGGATTCAAAAAACACTCCGCAAAAAACGATTCAATATATCGTTATACGATACAACATGTTACACTAACTATCCGGCAGGGATGAACATGACTATTCAGGGTAGGTAACGGACGTGTTTCCCTGCAATTTTAATGGGGGATTAGAGCGTGTTGTTCAAGCAATGCGCTCTATACGCCATGCCGTGTCGAAAACAGACGATCGTGCCTACCCATACGCCCCAAACTCGCCCAGCGCATCGTACATGGCCATAATATTCTCTGGTGGAACATCCGCCTGGATATTATGGATCGTGTTGAAGACATAACCGCCGCCGGGAGCGAGCGCCTCGATATTCCGTTTCACATTATCCCGGACCTCGGCTGGCGTACCGTAGGGCAGAACATTTTGCGATTCGACTCCCCCACCCCAGAACGCGATATCATCGCCGAAATCCCTCTTGAGCTGTGCCGGTTCCATGCCTGTTGCGGTGACATGCACGGGATTGAGAATATCAACGCCAATCTCGATAAAATCAGGGATGAGCGGACGGACATTACCGCAGGAATGGAATAAGATAGCGGCATCCGGTGCACGTTTTCGTATGAGAGAGAACAAGTCCGCCTGTCTCGGCTTCAACAGCTCGCGGTAGGTGTCTCCCGATATGAGCTGGGAGGTTTGTGTACCGTAGTCGTCGGCCTCGGCATAAACATCAACCAGATCACCCAGTTCCCGGATGGCTGCTTCGAAGTAGTCTTTTTTCACCTGGAGAATCTTGTCCAGAACGAGCGCGGCGGTATCGGCATCGAGCAAGAGGTCAACGAGGAAATTCTCCATCCCCCGAAGGCGGATCGCCATTTCCAGAAGTCCGGCACATACGCTCTTGAGAACGACCGCATATCCCGCCTGCCGAAAGGCCTGTGCCTGTTCGCGAAGCCCGGCGAACCGCTTTGGATCACCGCCGTCCGGCCAGGGGTACGACTCGACAAGCCCGGGCGTAAGCTCACGATCCGCCAGGGGGCTCAGGTAGAGGTTGTAGTAGAGCGCATCATCCTTGTTCATCCGGTATCCCAGGCCCCACTCATCGAGGTGTGCGAGGGTATCGCCT
>CAYWBT010000029.1:0-22755 GCA_964456585.1 uncultured bacterium | reverse complement strand
CGAGGGATTCCAGAGCAGCTTGGCGTTCAGGTAGGCGCTCAGGCCGGAGAATTCTCCGCAGCAGGTCGTGTACACATCCTGCTGGAGTACCCCCTTCACGTTGTTTTCCACGAAGAACCGGATGTTGTCGTCCCGCACCCGGAGATTGGGATAGGGGATAAAGTAATGGGCGAACGATGTTACATAGTTCCAGATCCAGAGGCGGTCGGATATCTGCGCCCATGCCCTGAGATCGTTGGCAAATGCCGTGTTTTCATCGCTTCCCTCGCCGTTGAGCGGGCGTGAGAAATCACACTCGATGGAACAGAGCCTGACCGCGACGTTGTGACGGGGACGCATGGTTTTCGGCGGGATGCGCGTCCACTGGTACGCAAGCGTCTCGACAACCACATCGGGGAATTCCTCTTCCACCACCTCGGCGACACGGTTGACCAGATTGAGCACGGGCGCAGCCTGTGATTCCTCCCGCTCAGTGAGAGCTTGGCAGGCCGGGCATTCGCAGTGATTGTCCCAGTCATTCTGGGAGACGGAGATCACCCGTGCCTGCGGATTCTCGCGCAACGCCTTGAGCACACCCTCGGTTGCCAGCCTGATGACTTCCTCGTTCGTGCAGCAGAGTTGGCTCTTGTCCCTGCGTCTCCTGCCATCGACCAGCGAGAAGTACTCCGGGTGTTTCCTGAAATACTCCTCCGGGGGTACCAGTTTTTCGAACGTATGTACGAACATGTCCGGCACCCACTCGATTCTGCCGCCGTGACGGAGACCGAGTCCGCCGCTCTTGCTGTTCCGGTTCATGCGGTTTCGCGCTGCCCAGTCTCCGTCGAACGCCTCCCACGTGTAAGGCTCGCGGTACTCGAGTGCCGGTATCGTCGTTTCATGAACCGGGGGGAGCCGCAACGTTTTGTTGTGTGGTATACGGCTCACATCCGGAGTGAACCATCGGCAGCCAAGATAGTCTTCGAGCAGGCCATAGACACCGTACATGTTCCCCCGGAGGTCACCGCCGGCGATGACCAGGTGCCTATCGACAGTTCTGATAACATAACCTTCGTCACCGAGTTCCTCGAAATCGATGTCCGGCGCGAGCCGTTCGAGACGGGTGGTGTTTCCGATGACGATCTCGTAGTCGCCGGGGGGCATCCGGTCGGAGACGAGGGGAAGCTGTGCTCCGGTCATGCGATGGAGAAAGTGCTGGAGTTCGAGCGCACCGTGAAAGGTGGATGGCGACGCGTTCTCCGCAACCACGATCCGGTAGCGGGAGCGGCCACGGCGGGCGATCAGGAGGCCCGGGCGCTCGTGCAGGAGTTCACAGTCCGTTATCAGGAATGCGAGCGCAAGAACCGCCAAAAGGAGTATGGTACGGGAATGGTTTTGTCTCATAGACGTTGTTCTCGGAAAGAAAAAACCGTCATAATGATTCGCAATTGTTTGTAGAATAATATGTTACTTCATGAGACAAGACAAGGGGAATTTTTCCTTATGGTGAATTTTCATCTTGCATACCGTGCACCTCTTTCTGTAGTATGTATACCAGAAGCATGATTGCCATTCATTTCTGAAATCACCGGGTATGCCATGTTCAAGTATCTCATCATTATTTTCATCATCCTGCTCTATATCGGCGCGTATGTTCTGGGACCGCACACGGTGGTGTCGCCCTCGATGGAGGATACCTTCCTTGTGGGTGACCGGCTTCTCGTGCTCAATTACTGGTACGGTCTCCGGCACCCTTTCTCTGCGAAAAAGATAATCCGGGGGCACGAGCCGGCGCGGAATGAATTTCTCCTCTTCACCTATCCCATCGATCCGAGTGAGCGTCACCTGAAACGCTGTATCGCGGTCGGCGGCGACACCCTCGAAATCGTGGCAAAAAAGGTGTTCATCAACGGCGAAGAGGTTCCCCTTCCCCCGGGGGCTAAGAACGCCGATCCCAATATCATCCCTATGGCTGAGGCCGGCTCCGGGAAGCGGGATTTCAGACCCCGGATGGTCCTGCCCGATACCACGATCTATGTCATGGGCGATCATCGCGATTTTTCCCTCGATTCCCGCATATGGGGTTTTCTGCCGAAAGTAAACCTCCGCGGTCGGGTCGGACTCATCCTTTGGAGCATCGATCCCGAGGTTCCCTGGACCGCTATCGGAAAGAAGTTCCGCTGGGAGCGCACGTTCAAGAAACCGGAAAATCTCGTCCGCCCGGAATGAGGCGGAAAAACCGTTAAAGACTGACCGTACCCCGCGAACAACCGCCGATTCTATCCCGCAGTACCTCGCCCCCGTCAATCAGGGTTACCATCCCGCCATGTGGGCAGGTGTACCATGGCAAATTTCTGAAATGCCCCGGTGTTACCCGTAGACAGCGGTTCCGGTACAGTATGAATCGACCCGGGAAATGTCGTCTTGAATCGGCCCGGGAAATGTATTATACTACAAAATCGTTTCAGAAATTTCTAACTTGAGTACGTCTATACATCGTTACAGGAGGGTAATTACTATTATGTCAAACGTTCTCCGTAACAACCCGGTTACCCGATTCGTCAGGACAGTTGTCGGTCCCGCGGCGGTCATGGCGGCGGGAATGATCGGTGCCGGATGCGTCGCCACAAGGCTGCTTGCGGGTACGTGGTTTGGCTTCGATCTGCTCTGGGTGGCCCTGTATGTCATCCCGATGGTTATTTTTACGAATGATTCAGCCTCGCGGATCGGCATCCTGTCCGGACACCGCGGCATGCTGGATATGATTCGAACAGAAATCGGCCCGTTTATCGTCTGGTTCATATTCCTTCCCCAGTTGTTGCTGAACATCTTGGTAATAAACGTCAGCCAGGTTTCGGTTATGACAGAAGCCGCGTACGGGTTGTTCGGCGTCGACATGCCCGCGGACGGTGCGGTTACGGCGGGAAAAATCATAACCGCGCTCGTGCTGGTCATCCTCGTTCTCCTCGCTTCCGTTTCCGGTGGATTCAAGCGGCTTCAGAAGGTGATGACCGGGCTTCTCATGCTCATTCTGGTGTGTTTTGTCATTGTCGCCATCAAGGGTCTCATGCAGTGGCAGACCTGGATCGGCCTTTTCAAGGGTCTTGTTCCCCGAATTCCCGAGAGTATTGAGGTTGTCGGCAAAAACGAAACGCGCGGCGGTTTCATGCAGATGATGGCCATTGCCGGGCAGGCGCTTCCGGCAGCAGTTTTCCTTTCCTACGGCTATTTCACGAGCGATGCCGAATATTCCGAGGGTAATCTCAAGGAAAACTTCAAGAAGTCGGTCATCAACTTCGGCTATATCTGGGGCGCCTTTTCGGTCATAGTCGTTGTTGCGGGTGTCACCGCGCTGCATAATATCTATGTCGGGGCGAACGGCTCCCTCCATTTCTCCCAGATTGCTTCGGTCGCAGATGCCGGGAAGGTTATCGCGCCGGCGCTGCCGAAAGCCCTCGCACAGTTTGCAACGCCGATTTTCTCGCTGGGGCTCCTCGTTGCCGCATTTACCACCATGGTGTCGGTTGCGCTGATCATGGTATATTTCACGCTCGATATCCTCGGAAGAGACTGGAAATTCCGGGAGGGCAACCGGGCGTTTCAATTGCTGTTCGCCGCCTTTATCGTTATTCCCGGTCTCATCTCGCCATTCTGGCGGCTGGAAGGTCTCATCCAGGCTATTCTCGGCATGGCGGGGAACCTGGTTATGGCGCCCATCGCCCTCGCTATAATAATCTATTTCATGAATAAAAAGAAGTATATGGGCAAATACACGGCGAGTCTGGGAAGAAATATCGTTCTCGCGAGCACCTTTCTGTTCTCACTCTACGTTGTCGGGCGCGGTATAGCGAACTTCTGGAACCAGTTTTTCGGATAATACGGTCATAGGTAGTCACTTTACATGAGGAGATCAGGCAGTGGGCAAGGAAACAACCAGGCTGTACTTCAAGGCATCAGACCTCGAAAAGGAGACGATCGAGGGAAATGTCGATCGATACATCTATACCGGAGAACATCTTCAGGTGATCGAATATCACTTTCCCCCGAACAAGAAATTCACCCTGCACAAGCATGATGCGAACGAGCAGATGGGCTATCTTGTCAGCGGCAGGATGGGTTTTCTCAACGACGGCATTGAGAAGATTCTCGAGCCGGGAGATTACTACCACTCACCCATCGGCGTCGAGCATAACGCCTGGACATTCGATGAGCCGGCGGTGCTGATCGACTTCTTCGGCCCACCCCGAGAAGACCTGATAAAGTAGCCATTCAGCGTGTGGGAAGGTCGTAAGAACAATCCCTGTTGACGCGACTCCGGCATGGTCAGTATGAGAAGCAGGTGGATCGCTGCCGGGAGGCCGCCCGGTCGTGTTTACCGTCCATCCCTGATAGGGCACATTGGCAGTCCGATGGTATACTCGGCCGGGAACCGGGCATTTATTACCTATTCACCATTGTTTATAAGGCACGTTTTCAAACATTTCCACAGGGAGGTTTTCCTCTATGAAAAAGTTCAAAGATGTTACCTATGATTTTTCGGGTAAAGTTGCGGTGATAACAGGTGGGTCATCAGGAATATTTCAAGAAGTAGCAAAGGGATATGGTGAAGCAGGAGCCTCTGTCGCCATCATCTATAGCAGAAATACAAAAGGTGCAGAAGAAACGAAGAAAACCATTGAGGATGTGGGTGGAAAAGCCCTGGTATATCAGTGCGATGTTGCACAGGTATCGGTTATTGTTGAAACCGTTACCAAAATTATCAGTGACTTTGGGAAGATTGATGTTCTGGTAAACGGCGCGGGAGTGCTTTGGCGATCAAAATCAGAGGAGTATCCCGAGGATAAGTGGGACCACGTCCTCGATGTGCATGCAAAAGGCACCTTCTTCATGTGCCGTGAAGTCGGTCGTCATATGATCGAACGGGGGGAAGGCGGAAAAATCATTAATACTTCGAGCATGCTCGCCTGGTCGGGAGGTTACCTCGTGCCATCATATGCCGCCGCAAAGGGTGCCATTCACCAGTTTACCAAGTCCCTGTGCAACGAGTGGGCGCCGCATGGTATCAATGTCAATGCGATCGCTCCCGGCTACATCCTGACCGATATCACCCGACCGATCCACGACGATCCGAAGAGAAATCCGACGGTTCTCAGCAGGCTTCCGGTTGGTCGGTGGGGTAATCCCACTGACCTGGTCGGACCGTTCCTCTTTCTCGGTTCGGAAGCCGCCGATTATATTCACGGTACAATTCTACCGGTTGACGGCGGCTGGCTTGCACGGTAACGTCAGAAGGTTTCAGTTTGGGGGTCGGAGCGCATGTTTCCGGCCCCCTTTTCTTTTGGGGGAATTAGGGACGGAAGCGGTTGGTGATGGGCAGCCGCCTGTCACGGCCGAATGCCCGGGGCGTAATCTTGACACCGGGAGGCGCCTGACGGCGCTTGTATTCCGATTGGTCGCATAGCCTGACCACGCGTTTCACCACGGCTGGATCGAATCCGAGGGCGATAATGTCATTCACACCCCGGTCGTCTTCGATGTACGCCTTGAGAATCGGATCGAGCACGTCGTACGGCGGCAGGCTGTCGGCGTCTTTCTGATCCGGGCGCAGTTCCGCTGACGGGGGTCGGGCGATGACAGATTCCGGAATAACCTCGTGTCCCCTTCGCTCGTTGATGAAGGCACAGATGCGGTATACCATGAGCTTCGGCACATCCTTGATGACCGCGAATCCTCCGGCCATATCACCGTAGAGAGTCGCATACCCGGTGGCCATCTCGCTCTTGTTGCCGGTGGTGAGGACGAGCCAGCCGAACTTGTTCGAGAGTGCCATGAGGAGCGTTCCCCGAATTCGCGCCTGAATGTTTTCCTCGGTTACATCGGGCTGAACGCCGCTGAAGATGTCCCCGAGGGTATCCCCATAAGAATCGAAAATATCTGAGATCGGTATCTCATGGAACTTTATACCGAGGTTATCCGCGAGCGTTTCGGCATCCGAACGTGTGCCGGTCGAGGTATAGACCGAGGGCATGGTTACGCCTATCACGTTCTCCGGGCCGAGAGCTTCCACCGCAACAACTGCAACCAGCGAAGAATCAATGCCTCCGGACAAGCCGATAACCACCTTCTCGAAACCGTTCTTTCGGATGTAATCACCGGTTCCGAGCACAAGCGCTTCGAGGATTTCCGCCTCGGTTGAAAGATCAGGTGCCATGACAGGAGCAGCTATCGCACCATACGCCCCGTGCGCCGGGAGCCTGACAGCGGCCGTCGGAGCATCATCTGCGGCACGGTCGAATTCCAGATCGAGCGCGGCCACCTGTTGCTTGAACATGGGTAATTTTGCCCGGCATATTCCCTTCCGGTCGAAGAGGAACGAACCGCCGTCAAAGACCAGTTCATCCTGCCCGCCGACGAGATTGACATATAGGAACGCGGCATTCGTCTCGCGTGAGCGAGCGGCAAGAAGATCGGCACGCTCTTTAATTTTACCGGCATGGAACGGCGATGAAGAGAGGTTGACAACCATATCAACCGCAAGCTCGGAACTCAGGGTGCAATGCGGCCCTTCTTCTTCCCATATGTCCTCGCATATGCTCAGTCCAATATGGACGTCCCCGAGAACGAACGACACCGTTTGGTCCCCGGGGGTGAAGTAGCGCTTCTCGTCGAATACACCGTAATTCGGAAGGAGCATCTTTCGGTAGATACACCGAACCGTCCGGTCGGTCACCACCGCAGCGGCGTTGTAGACCGGCCCGATACCGTCCACGAATCCCACCACGGCGCAAAGATCATCATCGATGTCTTCGACAAAACGGTCGAAAGCGATGCGGCACCTTTCGAGGAAGCCGGGTTTGAGCAGCAGGTCTTCGGGCGGATAGCCGGAAAGGGTGAGCTCCGGAAAGACGATCAGGTCGCTTTCGTGAGACCGCGCTTCCCGTACCGCGGCGAGACTCCGTTCGACATTGCCGTCAAGATCGCCGACCATCGTGTTGATCTGGGCGATTGTGATGCGTAACTTTCTCATAATACCGGAATATATGCATGAAATACCGTTCATACAACGGGAAACATCACACGGAAGGAGTCCTTATGCGTCACACTCGATTTTCTCCGGGGCAAGAAAAGCAGGACTTGAAACGCAAGAAAAGACACAGTATATTTAACTCAGAAAAAAACTATCAGAACACGGAGGATGATCATGAATAGAGACGACTTGCTGGTGACCATTTTTTCTGCAACCGCGCTTTTCGGCGCCGCGGAAACGGTTCTCAGACTGAAGGACCGAAACACGTCGAAAGCTCGTTTCCTGCGGGAGCGCTGGAATCCCGAGCGTCCCTGGGAACGGTTCGACCACATGGCGGGGTGGGAGTTAACGCCGGGATACAAGTCTGAGACTGTTGTCATCAACAGGCACGGATTCCGGGGGACGGATTTGTCGCGGGATGCGGGGCTGAGAATTCTGTGCCTGGGCGATTCGGCCACCTTCGGTCCGCCGGGCGAGGAAAATCCGTACCCGCGGATACTCCAGGCTGAGCTCGAGAAGAAAGGAAAAAATGTTGAGGTCATCAATGCCGGTGTGGGCGGACATACCACCCTCAACATGGTGCACCGCTTGAAGCGTCTCATGAAGCTGCGCCCCGATATCGTCATCGTCTACGCCGGTTGGGCAGACATGTATGAAGCCGATATTGCGCGTTACCGTGATCTGCGCATGCATGCCGATTCGTACTGGCACAGCAGCGCGCAGAAACAGGTACGGTCCCATGTCTGTGCACTCATCAGGGAAGCGATGGCGGGTACCCCCAGCGAGAGTATTTCCCTCTCGTATACTTCGGAAGAATTCGTGCCGTTCAACTTCGAATACAACCTCAGGCGTATCATAGCTCTGACCGTAGCTTATGCTGCGCGGACAATACTGGTTACCCTGCCAAAACTCCTGCCGGACGATCCGGGAACGATGACCGCGGGAATGGTGGCAAAGTGCCTGATGCCCGACTACATGGAGATGGGTGATTTCGACTCCTTTTTGATGGTTTATCGTTCATACGATGCGATTATTCGGACGCTCGCGGAAGAAAACGACCTGCCGCTCCTCGATCTGGAACGGGAGAACAACCATCAGAAACGTCCGCGCACCGTCTTTTTCGAGAACATGTTTGATCTGACACCTGTCGGAAGTAAAACCGTCGGCAAATTCATGGCGAAGAAACTCATTGACGCGGGAATGATTGAATGAGGATGATCAGTCCCTTCCTGGGAGCCGCGATGGTGCTCCTCCTTGCTGCGAGCCTGCCTGCCCCGTCACCGGGCGAAGAGCTGACGGTTCTCTATACCGCAAATTCTTCCGGAAAACTCCAGGCGTGCTCGTGCCCCCATGATCCCTATGGCGGACTCGCGGAGCGGATTACCCTGATTTCACGGCTCCGCAAAGAATCCGGCGATTTCCTCCTCGTGGACGGCGGTAATATGGTGAGCCTGTTCGGTGCATTCGATTCCAAGGCGGCATGTGTGATGAAGCTCATGAATCTCGCAGGTTACGATGCGGCAGGCACCGGCTGCGAGGAGCTGTTCCGCGGTGTGGGAAGCGCATGCGCCATGGCTGAGGAAGCGGACTTCCCCCTGCTTTCCGCCACCATTGCGCGAGCCTCCAACAGCACGCTGGTTTTCGAGCCGGGGATTGTCGCCGATGTCGGGGATCTGTCCGTTGGCATCATCAGCGTGAACGACGCGACGAGCCTCGTTCGCATCGGGAACAGGGAACCGCAGGGGTATGTTTTCCTGCCGCTGACTGTCATGCTGGAGAAGACCATCAAGGACTTGTCGCCGCGGTGCGATTTTATTATTCTTCTCTCCCACCTTGCGCTCGCCGAGAACGAGAAACTGGTGGGGCTCCCGGAGATCGATCTCATTGTCGAGGTGTACGGCTCGAAGAAATACGATCAGCCGAAACAGTATCCAGGTGGTGTCATCGTTTCGCCCGGCAGAGGGGGACAGTTTGTCGGGAAGCTGGTGCTGGAAAAGTCTGAATCAGGCAGCATGGCCGTTCGGCATCACGAGTTTCTCCCGGTCTTAAACTATCCCGAAGATGAAAGGGCGCACCGCATTATCATGGAGTATCTTGGCTCTGCACGGTAAGCCCGCCTGGCGTTATTGCTGTCCCTGAACCGTTCAACGCACCACGAGGTGAAGGCGCAGGGAGCATGAAACACACGAGAACGACGACCCGTAGATCGGTCCCATGTACTATGAGAACAGCCGCCGCTCCTGTGTAATAACCGGAATGCGGGCAGGTACCTTTTTATTGTTTTAAACCTTCTCCCGAGGAAAACGGTCAAAGAAAAGAATAAGCAATGAGAATCTTCGAAGCGGTAAGACAATCACCATAGAGGAGAAATCAGATGAAAATCCTACGTCTTTTGTTAATCCTGATTGTGTCGGCTACCGTTCTGGAACTGTCGGCGGTTATCGTACATGCACAGGAATTTGATTTTGCACAACGGATCGGCGACACGCTCAAAGAAGCGGGCGTTCCGCTCACCGACCAGCAGAGTGAGAAGATTAAAGCGATCGAATGGGGTCCCGGCGCGCGGGAAGACCTGAACAAGATACTGACTGAAAAACAGCAGGAAGCATTGCAACAATCTCGTGGACAGCGGGGACGTGGCCAGGATTTTGTCGGCATGATGGGAAGAACGCTCGAAGAAGCGGGCTGTCCCCTCACCGACGAGCAACGTGAAGCACTTGGGAAGATCGAGCCTGATGACCGGGAGAAGATGACCGAAATACTCACAAAGAAACAGCAGGAAGCATTGCAACAAGCTTTTGGACAGCGGGCACGTGGCCGGGGTTTTGTCGGCATGATGGGAAGAACGCTCGAAGAAGCGGGCTGTCCCCTCACCGACGAACAGCGTGAAGCGCTCGGGAAGATCGAGCCTGATGACCGGGAGAAGATGACCGAGATTCTCACTAAAAAACAGCAGGAAGCATTGCAACAAGCTTTTGGACAGCGGGGACGCGGCCGGGATTTTGTCAGGATGATCGGCCGGACGCTTAATCGGGCGGATTGTCCACTCACCGATGAGCAGCTCGAAGCGATCAGGAAGATCGAGCCCGGATCCGATGCCCAGGAGAAAATCAACAATCTTCTTACCGAAAAGCAGCGGGAGGCGCTTAAAAATGCTCCCCGGGGAGAGCGGCAAACGGGGAGGAGGATCAATCCCATCAGGATGATCGGCCGGACGCTGAGGCAGGCGGGTGAACCGCTCACCGATGAGCAGCTCGAAGCGATCAGGAAGATCGAGCCAGGGCCAGATGCCCAGGAGAAAATCGAAGAACTTCTCACAGAAAAGCAGCGGAAAGCGCTGGAAAAAGCCCGGTGAGGAACGTACGATCAAGCCGCCTTACCCGATGAACGGGAAGTAAAATAAAATACCGGGATTTACCGCCCGCATGTGCCTGAAGGAAACACGCTCGTATACTTGCCCTTCAAAATCATGGGGGCGGTTTTTTTTCTCATCAATTCATCGAAAAAGGCCGAGGAATCGTGCGGCGGAAAAAGGCGGTGAAAAAGAGCCGGCAGTCACATCAGGGAACTATCACCCGGAGAGCGGAGGGAAAAACCGTAACGTTCAAAGAGACATTGCCCGTGTATGTTTCACCATCAACATGGTAGTATCCTCCTTTGTTGCGCATTATCTTGAGGTTCTCGAATTCAATAAATTCCAAGTCTTTGATTTTATTCGCGGTACCGTCGAAAAGCTTCTTAATCGCCGGGAGTGCCTTAAACACGTTCATCCGGGGAATGAGCACGGCGACGAGCTTCCCGCTATTCGGCCGCGCCTGCGGGGCGATAATCGCTCCGCTGCCGTATTGTGACATATTTGCGATGGTCAGGCCGAATATACTGCGGTTGAGTTCCTTGCCATCAACGATGATGGTTACTTTTTCGGAGGCGGTAAGGAGGTAGTTCTTTAAGGCGAGGAAAATATAACGGGTGATGTTGCGTCCGTGGGTCTTGTCCATGTTGAATTTCTGGGCGATATGTGCATCGAATCCAATACCGGCGGTTGCGAAGAAGTAGTGGGATGAGATTTTTCCCACATCGATAAGCTCGGTTTTTTGTGCCATGAGGACTTCGGTAAAATTTCGTTCCTCGAGAGAAATATTCAGCCCGCGTGCGAAACCATTGCCGGTGCCGAGCGGGATGATACCCAGGGGGATGTTGCCCCCAACCAGTCCCGATGCAATATCGTTAATAGTGCCGTCACCGCCAGCGGCAAACACGGCATCATACCCTTCGAAAGGTGCCATGGACGAGTAGTTACTGCCCATGCCTGCTTTCATGGAATAGGTGCTGTCAACGGTTCCTCCACGATCAGTCACCTGGGACATAATTCGCTCAACAACCGCTCGCTTCTTCTTGTCGATGGCGACTGTCGGATTGGCAATTATCAGTATTCGCATGATAGTCAATTTTTCCTTTTAAAACGTTTGTTCAAATATAACGAAATTAGTAGCCTTTGTGCAAGCTCCTAATCTCTTGCCGAACGGGCTGATTACATCAAGCAACTGCCGGGTTTCATCTCCGTGATGGTCTTCGACGGCGTTCCCGAATCGTATACCCGTAGAATGTCAAGACTTTCTGACCGGCTTGTCTACACAGGGTGTACCGGTGCGATGCATACCAGAATCCGAAACAGAAAGAGGAGTCTTTTCAAGAAGCGTTCTTTCGTATTTCGCGCCCAAACTCATATCTTCATTGTTCTCGCGTCATGCGGTTCACGCGGTGACAATGCCGAGCGGAGGGTTCGTTTTCCATCGTCCCCGGGTAAAGTCGGGAACATCGACAGACGTACTCTTGTGCGCGACTGAAATCTCGCTCAACTCGGTGATGACGCTCCATGCCGCCGCATCATAGACGTCCATGTCCATGGGAAACCCCTTGCGCAGGCAGGTAATCAGGCGATAATCCTCGATGAAATCCATGCCGCCGTGACCACCCTGTGCCCGGTCGCTGATGGCTTTCCAGAGAGGATGTTCGTATTGATTGATATACTCCTTTATGGTCTCCCACTCATGGGCGGGGCTTCTCCCCTCTATATGGATTTTGTCGGGATACTTACGGTAAATTCCCTTCGTGCCCTGTACGAGGTTTATGCGGGTGTACGGCCGCGGAGAAGAGCAGTCATGAATCAGGGTAATCGTTCGCCCTTTTGCCGTGTGAATCATACTGACATTGATATCGCCGAGGGCATATTTCTGCGTGGCGCGCAGGTCGTTCGGCCCAAACTTCTCGGCGGCGTACAGGTTAAGCCCGCGTGACACAGTGCTCATGGAAGTCAGGTAGTCGTAACGGTCCCCCCTGTTGATGTCCAGGCATTGGGAGACCGGCCCGAGTCCGTGCGTAGGATACAGGTTGGCGTCCCGTTTGATGGAGTGTGCGAGGCGCCATAATCCCTCACCCCCCGAGCTGAAATCTATATCCCGGAGATCGTGCAGGTAGCCGGCCTCGCAGTGCAGTAGTTCCCCGAAGAGCCCCTGCCGAACCATGTTGAGCACCATGAGTTCGCTCCGGTCATAGCAGCAGTTTTCCATCATGACACAGTGTTTTTTGTATTTTTCGGCATGTTCCACGAGTTGCCAGCACTCATCAACCGTTGTCGCCGCAGGAACCTCTGTTGCGGCGTGTTTGCCGTTTTTCATTGCAGCCACACAGACAGGAACATGCCACTCCCAGGGTGTGGCGGTGTAGACAAGGTCGAGGTTTTCCTGTTCACACATCCGCACGAAGTCTGTCTTGCCGCGCGTGTACAGGGTCGGGGTTTGCTGTCCCGCCTCGACAGTGAGCTTTTGGGACCGCACGGCGTGTTCTTCCACGATATCGCAGACGGCTTTTATCTCGACTCCCTCGATCCTGAGCAGGTTTTTGACATGCTGCGTACCCATGCCGCCGACGCCGACGTACCCGATGCGAACCCTGTCGATGGGCGGTGCGGCAAAGGGTTTTTCCGGTGCGGAACCGCGAAAACCTGCGGAACCGGCATGCAGAGACGCACAACCGGACATCCCCGCTCCCCCGATGGCGGCGGCGATGCCGGCGGCGCTGCGTTTCATGAAATCCCGTCGTTTTTGGCTGATTTCAGAAGAGATAGACTCGTTCGGTTCGTTCATGATGATGTACCTCCCGTTTTCCAGTGGCCTACTACGGATAACCGCGATTCAGATTTTATCACTAGAGAAAAACTAATCAAAGACAGGTGAAAACACAACCCACGTTTTACCCGACTCTGAAAATAGTTATAAAAATATCACGGAAACCTGACGGGCACATCACATGAAAAGCGGAGTTAAACAGAAAAACCCGCTTCCTGCACCTGCCGCATTGCAGCACGTTTCATCGGGAAGCGGGTATCTCCACGGCTGAAGAGAGAGGATTATGAGAAATTCATGGTTAATGGTCACACACGTTGTCGCCGGATGTAAGCGTTCCTTCGACATACGCCTTTGCGATCGATTCCGGCGAATCGACCGGGGCACCGACAACGACCGTGATACCTTTTTCGGTGAACAGCCCCTGCGCGCGGGATCCCATACCTCCCGCAATGATGTGTGTCGCTCCCTGCTCGTGGAGCCACGCCGGCAGAACCCCCGGCTCATGGGCGGGTGGCGCCAGGTTTTCTCTCTTGCCCATCGTACCGTTTTCGTCAAACTCGATGAAGGCAAACTGTTCGCAGTGGCCGAAGTGCATGCTGAGTTTGTTATCAACAAGCGGTATTGCCAGTTTCATAAACGTCAACTCCTTTTCTATTTCTTTTTGTTTCCCCGCCGCTTGTTCTTCGCCGGTAATCAACCGTTTCGCGATCTCACGGAAGGCTGACTTTACGGGGGATTCATTCTCCGCAAGCATGAAAGGCAGGCCGGTATCGCACGAATCCACGATTGTCCGATCAATCGGCAGCCGTCCGAGAAACGGCACGCCCATCTCGCGGCAGAGCGCTTCGCCCCCGCCGCTGTCGAAAATATCGATCGTTTCGCCGCAGTTGGGACAGACGAAACCGCTCATGTTTTCGATGATACCATGCACAGCGAGATTCAGTTTCCGGCAGAACGTGATGCTCCTGCGCACATCATCTATGGATACCCGCTGGGGGGTGGTAACAACGACCGCGCCGGCATTTCCGGTGATGAGCTGTGCGACCGTCAGGGGTTCATCGCCGGTGCCGGGAGGGCTGTCGATAACGAGATAGTCGAGCTTCCCCCACTCAACTTCGGAAATGAACTGGCGGATGACAGAATACTTCATCGGGCCACGCCAGATTACCGCATCATCCGATCCGCCAAGCAGGAATCCGACCGACATCACCGACAGGTTCTCATTGAACGCAACCGGTATCATCGACTCGCCGCGGGCAATAACTTCTCTCCCCGCGAGACCGCACATCCCCGGTATACTCGGCCCGTGAATGTCGACATCGAGCAAGCCGACAGATGCGCCCTTCTCGGCAAGCGCAACGGCCAGATTTACCGCGACCGTGCTCTTGCCAACGCCGCCCTTGCCGGAGAGAACAAGAATGCTCTGTCCGATTGTGCGCAGGCGCTCCTTGACGGCTTCCTGCTGTTTCTGTTGTTCAGGGGTCATTTATCTTTCTCCTGAAGTTCTTTGAGCCGGGCGGAGACCCGTTCCCAAAGCCTTCTGATATCCTCGGACGCACCGGAATCGGTATATTCGACCACGCTCTTTTCGTGAATCATGGCCTTGGTAACCGCGGGATCATATCGAACGGTTCCGAAGACTTCAATGTTCTTCTCTGCCGCGAGGTCCTCGATGTTCCGTGTCATGTCCTGGTTGAGATCATACTTATTGATGGCAATACCGATCGGAAGTGAGAAGTGTTCTGCCAACTGGATAACCCGCTCGAGATCGTGCTTGCCTGAGAGCGTCGGCTCGGTAACCGCAAGCACTAAATCAACGCTGGCAACCGATGCGATAACCGTACAGCCGATACCGGGAGAACCATCGATGATCACCGTATCACAGCCGGAACGCAGGGCGATCTCCTGTGCGGCTTTTCTCACCAGGTTGACCAGCTTGCCTGAATTTTCCTCGGCGATTCCCAGCCGGGCGTGCACCATGGGGCCATGACGGGTTTCAGAAATGAACCACTGCCCGTTTAAAGTTGGCTTGAACTCGATGGCATCCTCGGGACAAAACCATGCACACACGCCACACCCTTCGCACGCGATGGCGTCGACCCGGAAGGTTTTCGGGTGGACGCCGTTCCCCGGGCCGTCGAAGAAGATCGCCCCGAAAAGGCACAATTCTTCGCATTTACCACAGGCGACACAGTGACCGGATCGTATACGGGCATTGCTCCCACCGGAGAACTTCTCGCGGTTGATGATTTTCGGTTTCAAGACGAGGTGGAGATCGGCGGCGTCGACATCGCAATCGGCAACTACGCTGTTGTGGGCAAGCGCGAAAAATGAAGCGACAATACTTGTTTTACCCGTACCACCCTTGCCGCTGATGACAGTTAGTTCTTTCACTGAGCAGCCCTCCCCTTTAATTCTGCATAAAGGGCGGAAAACCGATCGAGAAATTCGGGAATCGCTTCCACCGCAAGAATGCCGCGCGAGTATGCCTCGGCGATACGCCGGTCATCGGGAATCGAGAGTACCACCGGTATATGATTTTTAGTGCAATACTTCACCGTATCATCGGTTCCGATATCGGAGCGGTTGATTGCCACACCGTAGGGCAGGCGGAGCTTTTCAACCACTTCAACTGCAAGTATGAGGTCGTTAAGTCCGAAGGGTGTCGGTTCGGTCACCAGGAGAACATAGTCCGCATCCCTGACCGTCTCGATCACCGGGCAGGAGGTGCCGGGTGGGCTGTCCAAGATGACAACGTCACCATCCGGGGCGAGTTTCTTTACCTGACGTATAAGGGGTGGTGACATCGCCTCGCCAATAGTCAACCTGCCGTGGATAAAGCGAATCCCATCAGATGTGCCAATCTCGATTGTACCGATTGCGCGGTCGTGCTCGGTGATGGCGTCGACCGGGCACACCAGAGTGCATCCACCGCACGAATGGCACATCTCGGGGAACACGACCGGTGTGTCCGCAAGTACCATAATCGCCTTGTACTGGCATATCTTCGCGCACAGTCCGCACGAAGTACAGATATTCTCGTCGACAACCGGGTAGAACATGGTTGCTTCACGCGTTTCTTCGATGTGTGGCTTCAGGAAGATATGGCCATTCGGTTCTTCGACATCACAGTCGACGTAGACCACCCGGTCGCCCAACGACGCAACAGTCCGCGCGAAATTCGTTGCAACCGTGGTCTTCCCCGTACCCCCCTTGCCGCTGGCAACGGCTATTTTCATAGGATGCTGCTCCATTTCTTATTCATATATGATTCCTGTCGGGGGCGAGTGTGACTACGACCCGCCCCTCCTCACAGTTTCTCATCAGGCCTTCTCTGGTTTTTTCTCCACGGAAGGCGAGGTTTCCAGTTCGGTAATACGGCGTTGAATGCCTTCAAGCACCGTGGTAAAATGAGCGGCTTGTGTTCTCAACGATTCAATTTCCCCTTCACTGCTATAGTATGCGGCAGGCGGTACGGGGGTAGGCGGTACCGCTTCCGGGTAGAAACCGGTCATGGCGGGATTTCCGTACGGAACATCCGGTGCTGCGAAGCCGAAACCCCTGCCGCGCCCTCCACCGCGATATCCACGCGCCATTCCCATGCCCCGTCCGCCGATGGGATTCATAAAACCGGGAACGGGATAGCCGGCACAGTATCCTGCTGCTCTCCCTGTCATCGGACCCTGACCGAGCGGTCCTGTTCTGTCTCCTCGTGGCATCTTCCTCTCCTTTCGTAATCAATGAAACCTGGTATGGTATCGAATTGTGCATGCTGTTTATACACGGCTATCAAACGGTGAAGTTCATGACAGTTCCCGTGTCAGGGCAAATCCGCACTCTGGACATACCATGCTATTGCAGGGTTGTCCCGACGAGTGGGGTGCCTTATATCCGCATTTCGAACAGATACAATTTCCTCCCGACCCGGCGGCGAATGATCCACCCATTCTGCCACGACCCTGTCCCCGTTTACCGGACGAACCGGTACCGTCTCCCCTTGGCATATTCATCACCTCCTGCTTATTCCTTCATCGTATACACCCGGCGATCGCTCGGGTATCTCATTGTGTCGTCTCCCAGCGAAGCGTAACCGGACACTCCTATATAGTTTCCTTGCAATACCGTCGGGATTGAGTGCGTCATCGACTACTGCCAGGGCCACCGGCACCAGAAACGACAGAGCCGTCACCGTCCGTTTCTTCGAAAGCACTTGACTGCATATGCCCCTTCGGCGGCCACTGAGAGGACCCCTGCCTTTCGGGCCCGTTCCATCCATATCCGGCATGTTGTCCTCCAATCAAAGCCATTTGCCCTGTACGTTGGCTTTTCCGGCGTTCTTGAGGCTTCCCGCCTTGTAGGCATCGAGTGCATCCTGCACCGTCCCGGAAGCACCGGTATAAATCTCAATTCCCGCCGAGTTGAGTGCGCTGAAAGCCTTCGGGCCGACGTTCCCGGTGACAACCGCACGGGCTCCCGTATCGGATACGTTCTTTGCCGCCTGTATGCCGGCACCCTGCATGGCGTTGACATTCTGGGAATTGTCCATGACAGTATGACTGCCCGTCTCCGTGTCAACGACGATAAAGTACTGCGCCCTCCCGAAGCGTGAATCGACCGGACTCGCCAGGTCTTTTCCTGTAGATGTTATAGCAACTTTCATAATCCCGTCATTCCTCCGTTTGTGCTCGTTTCTTTGGATGGTTGCCGATTTCCCCGGCAGACGTTTCTTCCTCTTCCCTGCCGTCCACAGCTTCCCTGCATGCGCTGTTTCCGGTGCTGGCCATGGCAGCCCGGCATCGTGTATTCCGGCCCCGGAATCCTTCCGGCGGCGACTATATCGATTAGCTGTTCCACATCTCCCATGAGCCAAGGGTATACGGTTATTCCCAAGTTAGAAAGGTGTGAGAAGAGCTGGTTTGAAAGCGCCCCACAGATCAATGCCCGGGCATGCCCGGCTACCTGTTTTGCCATTTCCCGGCTTTCGTACCCGTCAACAGGTACCTCGCTGGTTTTCACGACTACACCGTTCTCGATATCAAACACCCTGAGCCGCCGGGCCGTATCGAGAACCGGGGAGACGCTTCCGTCCCAGACCGGAACAGCTATTTTCATGCTTGTCACCTCCGGTCTTAGAAGAGAGCTATTATGATGCCAAAAATTATATTTTCTGGCGAATTGCGCATAATTGTTTTGATAACAAGGACATAGGGAATGAGCATGAAGAAATGAACGTGGGGCGAGCCCTGAATAACGTATCATAATGAGACGCATGCCTTGAAATAGTGTATCAATACTGTACATTTAGCGGTGCCTGCTCTCGCGGGTTTCTCTGATCCCGTGCTCCCTGATCTTGCGGTACAGGCTGCTCCGCCCAATACCGAGTTCACGCGCGGTTACAGCCTTGTTGTCGTGGTTGCGCCTGAGCGCCTCGGTTATGTAACGGGCTTCCAGCTCTTTGAGGGTGGGGATACCCTCGTTGGCCGGATTTTCCACCGCGGTTCTGCGGAATATAGGCGGCAGGTGTTCGGGCATGATGCGATCATCGCGGCAGAGAACGAAGGCGTGTTCGATCGCGTTTTCCAGCTCACGGACATTGCCCGGGTACTCGTGGTTGATGAGCGCCGCCATCGACGCATCGGTAATACCCCGAATCTCTCTGTTGAGCAGACTGTTGAAGTGCTCGATGAAGTGGTTGACAAGGAGCGGGATGTCTTCCTTTCTCTCGCGCAGCGGCGGTATGGTTATGCGGACGACATTGATGCGGTAGTAGAGGTCACTGCGAAAGGTTCCCCCGGCCATGAGTTCGTCGAGGTTGCGGTTCGTTGCAGCGAGAATACGAACATCGGCCTCAACCTGCTCATTTGAGCCGAGCGGTTCGTACACCTTTTCCTGAAGCAGCCGGAGGAGCTTCACCTGGAGCATGGGTGAAACATCACCAATCTCATCGAGCAGTATGGTACCACCCCTGGCGGCGGCGAACCGGCCGGGTTTATCCCGCCGGGCATCGGTGAATGCACCCGCCCGGTAACCGAAGAGCTCGCTTTCGAGGAGACTGTCGGGAAGCGCCCCGCAGTTGATCGCCATGAACGGCCCCTCGCTTCGGGGGCTGAGGTTGTGGATGGCACGGCACACCAACTCCTTTCCGGTTCCGCTCTCTCCCTCGATCAGCACGGTGGAGGGGCTGTCTGCGATGGCGGGCAGGATGTTGAACAGGTCCTGCATCCGGTTGTTACGGCTGATAATATCGCCGAATGAATACCGGCCGGTAAGTTCCCGTCGGAGTTCCTCTTCTTTACGCAGGTCGCGGAATGTTTCCACGCCGCCGATGACATTTCCGGATGTGTCTTTCAGGAGCGCCGTTGATATGCTGACCGGGATTTTTTCGCCGTCTGCCCTGAGGATGAAAATGGGCAGGTTGGTCACCGGTTCCCCGGATTCCATGGTGTGACGGAGCGCGCAGGCGCCCTCGCAGATCGAAGCCCGGAAAACGTACTTGCATGGGCGGCCGATCGCCTCTTCGCGCGGTATGCCGGTTATGGTTTCCGCGGCTCGGTTGAATGAGGTAACAGTCCAGGTGCGGTCGACTGTGAAAACACCGTCGCTGATGGAGTCAAGGATAATATCCTTGTCGTTTATTCCTTCGTTGGCGTGCATATTCGGCTTTCCCGGCACCGGCTTCTTATCAGACATTCATGCGAATCAATGATACGGAAAAAGTCGGTATAAGTAAAGGGTAAAGGGTGTTTCTCCTTTTTCCCCCCCGACGTCGCACCTGTGCCAAGACGTCATGAGGGATAACGATTTTCTTTTCACGGCATTTTACGCTATATTAATTATGATAGTATGGCTGCGATGAGCGAAAGAGACAGCGATCTGATCGTAGTATTCTCTTTTATAGGAAGGACGGTCTAATGCATAAAAAAATGGTCGAATGGCAGATTTACCTGGGAATAATCCTCGTCATGTTTTCAGCGCTCGTTTATTATTTCCACTACCTCATTTTCCGGGATGCCCACCATATTTTAATTTACATGATGGGTGATTTAGCGTTTGCCTTTCTGGAAGTTCTCCTGGTTACCCTGATCATCCACCGAATTCTGACCGTACACGAGCGGAATGCACGGCTCGATAAGTTAAACATGGTCATCGGCGTCTTCTTCAGCGAAGTCGGAAACCGGTTGCTCACAGTATTCTCGGATCACGATCCCACGATCGATGCCATCAGAGAACAGCTCGTGATCGATGGTACGTGGACGAATAAAAAGTTTTTTCAGGTCAGGAAAAACATGAAACGTCATACCTACCAAGTCGAAATCGATAAGATTGATATCGGTGAACTCAGTACTTTCCTCGTGGGGAAACGCTCGTCTCTCTTACGATTGCTGGAAAATCCCAACCTGCTTGAACACGAATCGTTCACCGAAATGCTCCGTGCCGTTTTTCACCTTGTCGAGGAAGTCGACTTCCGTGAAGACCTCATGAGCCTTCCGCAAACAGATTACGACCACTTGGCCGGCGATATCAACCGCGCCTACATCCATATCGTCAACGAGTGGCTGGGTTACATGAACCACCTCAAAAACAACTATCCCTACCTGTTTTCCCTGGCAGTGCGGATGAATCCCTTCGATCTCAATGCATCGCCGCTTGTTACCTGAGCGGGGATGGTTAGGAGAAAATGATGTAGAGCGTCAACATGGTGCCCGCGAGCACCCCCGCAAGGAGTCGGTAATTCCCGATCCCGCTCCAGGCTTTTCCACGCAGTGCATCCAGCGGATTTCCCCAGACAAGTACTTCACTCTCCCTGGTATGATGGTGCGGTTTCCAGAGGGAGAGTACGATCATAATGATGAGACAAATGACAAACAAATAGAAGGTGGTCATCATGGCCGGTATCCGCCAGCCGGTGTACTCCTTGTACCAGTCCAGGAAAAATACCAGAAACCCCAACACCGAGCCGCACCACATGGTAACAACCGCAGCGGAAGCGGATGCCCGCTTCCAGAATACCCCGCAGACAAAAAGTACTGATATGGGTGGCGCAATATAACAGATCACCGCGACAACGCCCTGAAAGATGCTCTGAAAGTGGCTCACGTAGGGAGACCAGACAATCGCCGCGATCATGGCGAAAAAGGTCACAATCCGTCCGACAAGAACCAGCGTTTTGTCGGATGTTTGGGGACGCCAGCGGTAAAAGATGTCATAACTGAAGAGGGTTGCAATGGAGTTTAGCGCCCCGGAGATCGTACTCATCAATGCTGCGAGGAGGGCGGCGGCAACGACACCCTTGAGACCGACCGGGAGGAGATGGGTAATCATGAACGCATAAGTGTCGGCGGAGTCGTGCAATTCCGCGGGAAGCTTCCCCTGGTTGATGAGCCCGAGACAGATCAGGCCGGGAAGAACAAAAATAAAGACGGGAAGAATTTTTATAAATCCGGCAAAAAGCGGACCGACCCGCGCGTGGTTCTCATCCCGTGCACCGAGCACCCGCTGGACAATTGTCTGATCGGCACACCAGTACCACAACCCGATGATCGGATAGCCCAGGAAGACCGAGTACCATGGGAGCCCCGAAGGATCCTCCGCCGAACGAAGAATGGTGAGCTTAACCGGATCCACACACGAGGCAAGCCCCGACCATCCGCCGACCTTAAAATAGCCGATTGCGGTGATGCAGATCGCACCGATCAAGAGAACGACGGTCTGTATCGACTCGGTGAGAACGACCGCAAGAAGTCCCCCGATGATTGTGTAGAGTCCGGTGAGAATCGAAATTGAAATGATGCTCACCATTACATTGATGCCGAAAAGTCCTCTCAGAACGACCGCACCGGTATAAAGCGAAAATCCGATGTGGATAAACACCGCAGAAATAATGGAGATGATGGCCAGCCAATCGCGGCAGGCTCGGGTGTAGCGCTTTTCCAGAAAATCGGGAAGGGTCGCCACGTTCGAACGGATATAGAACGGGGCAAAGAAGAGCGCCAGTGCGATGAGGGTAAAACCCGCCATCCATTCGAAATTCCCGTAGGCGAGTCCGTTGACATACCCTTCCTGGGCAAGGCTGACCAGGTGAATAGTTGAAATGTTCGTTGAAAAGAGTGCGAGCCCGATTACCGGCCAAGTCAATGTTTTGTTTGCGAGAAAGTATCCCTTTCCCTGCGAAATGCCTCGACGCCGCAGGCCCACCCAACAGCCGAGCCCAACGATACCGATAAAGTAAATAATAATTATGATAAGATCGATGGGATGAATAGCTAGTCTCATAATATTTTTCACCTTGAAAGAGGTGTATGGTAAGTACTGATACCATGACTGTTCTTTACGTGCAATAAATTAAATTCACTGTGAAAACACAAGAGGATTCCACAGAAGCGCAGCACAAGGCAACAGAAAAAAAATCAACCTGTTTTTAATTGACTCCCTCTTCAGCATACTATATTATATTGATGTTTGCATTTTAGATTGCATGCTTTTCTTCTCATAATTCGACAGGGAAGTGCATTGTCAATACCAGCGGAGACGGTCGTTCACTGTTTTATCAAGGAGGTCTCAAGATGATCGTACGACATTATACCGACATACCGCCAGAGCGTGTCGAAAATGGCGCTCGAGAAA
>CAYWBT010000028.1:0-23191 GCA_964456585.1 uncultured bacterium | reverse complement strand
CTAATCTTTCAACTGTACTACGTATATGCTTGATAAACAGTGAAATATCACATTTGAGCGACACGTATCCATTGAATCCATACAATAACGGTGTAGTTAAATAGAATAGCAACGCAATCGTTCAATTCGAGACAATATCTCGTATCCATCTTTCAAGAAGCACTTTTGCTTCCAGCAATGTTTCATAAACTTCCCGATTCAACACCTGTTGATCCGACTTGTTGGCTGTCCGCCTAAGAAGCCGATTGTGTTGTTTTGCGATTTCACTATAATTCGGATAGTTGGGACAAGTTAAGGTGTGTGGTCGCCAAGGCGGAATGGCACCAAGGGGAGTTATTCCAAAAAGTGGTATTTATCGTGACCACCATGAGTGCTAAGACAGAAGGTGTGTTTCATTTCTATAATGGCCGAAGAACTGCCAAACAATGGATTAAAGAAGGTACGTGCGCTGTGAACTGGACACGACTCTCATGCACGCGTTTCATCTCCAACCAGGCGAGGCTCGGATTATTCGTTCTGGCATACAATCTGGGGAATTTTCTTTTTACGTTTGGTTCTTCCAGGGAAAAACACTGGTCGCTTCGCAACCTCCTCGTGAAAATTTGTCAAAATCAGAACGAAGATTGTCAGGCACAGTAGATATTCCACGTTTCAGATGGTTGGGGTGATGATAGACAAAAGGTTGTTTGCCAAGATATTGTTTCGGATAGAACAGTTACGTTTCTGTGCAGGGTAACTCAAAGCATTTTGGTTAAAAACAGGGGATAGCTGTCTCTCTGTGGCCATTTTCAGTACAATCAATGTAATGAATCAAGAAAAAAGCATACTATTCCCGAGGAAAAATCTTGTTTGAAATGATGAAAAGCAATATTATGGAATTGATAACATAAGTATTCGGAGTTATAAGCCTTCATGATTTTAATATGGGTAATGTCGGATTAAGTTTTCGCCAGAAAGCGATGGGTTTTCTCACATTCCCCGTTTTGGACATTAATTGTTCCGCATGGTTGAGTCCGGAATGAAAGACAACGCATCACAATCGATCATTCAATCACACTCATTCGTCGTCATCATGGCTATAGCGGACAGGTCAGCGGTTCAGGCAAATTAATCCTTTCATTTTATCCGGGAAAACAATGAAAAGACGGAAATTCCTTGGCGTAACAGGTGCCGCGTATACCACTCTTTCAGGATGCACTTCGAGCAAACCGGAAACACACACCGCAGTTCAGACAGAGCGTTCTGTCCTTGACGATAATGACCTAATTGGTGGAAGAACCATCTTTGAGCTTCGCGACCTCTACCATGATGATCTTTTTAATGATTACATTCCGTTCCACGATGAGTATGTAGTCGATCATGAATACGGTGGATTTATCGTTAGTGTTGACCGTGACGGCACTATGCTCGCATCGGACAAATATGCAAGGTATCTGGGACGCGGACTTTTTACCTACGGTTTTCTTTATAACAAACTCGATAATAATCCCGAAATACTTAAAATACTCGATAAAGCAGTAGAATTTACACTTCGCCACAAACCTTCGGGAGATAATCTTTGGCCAGAAAGATTCTTGCGGGACGGCAAACTGCTCAAGGGTCCGTCAAATCGCATATATGATGATCTTTTTGTCGCCAATGGGTTATCCGAATATGCAAAAGTAGTCGGGAACGACAAATATTGGGAGATGGCGAAGGAACTCCTGCTGAAATGTATGAGAATATATGACAGTCCGGATTATCCACCTGCCGGGACCGATTTTTTCACCGGTGTGGAGGGAATCAGTGTCCCGGCGCCTCGCATTCAGGGGCACTGGATGTGTTTGATGGACCAAGCGACTGGAATGCTCGAGTACAAGGACGATCCCGACGTGGAAGAGGTTGCCGTACGGTCTGTAGATGCGGTTTTGAATCACCATAATAATCCGAAGTACGGGCTCAATAATGAAGTGATTAACCATGACCTGTCACGAGTGGACGATCCCCTTGCAGATTATGTCGATATGGGACATTGCACAGAGACATCATGGATGGTTATGCATAGAGCTATCCACCTTAAAGACAAAGCGCTTTTCGACCTTGCGGCTCAAAGACTGAAACGCCATGCCGAGGTCGCATGGGACGATGTATACGGCGGTCTTTTTCACACACTTCAGAATGTCGACCGGAACACATGGGATTTGGGAAAGGCCCAGTATCTTCAGGCAGAAATGCTTGTTGGGACGCTGTGTGTTATCGAACATACTGGCGCTCAATGGGCAAAGGATCTCTTTACGAAACTGTACACCTATGTCAGGGACAAATTCCCACTCAGGCAATATGGTTTCCCACTCTGGATCGACTATGCAGACCGATGGGTCACATTCGAGAGACACGGCAACAGGGCTGAAAATTTTCACCACCCCCGCCATCTAATGCTGAACCTTTTAAGTCTGGAGCGGATGATTGGAAGGAATGGACAGGTCTCGGGCCTGTTCGACTGAATAGTGATTTCGAATCTGTTACATAATTCGATAACTTTGTCTACGTGTTAAAGGAAACTATATGAAACGAGTAATGATGCTGTTCAGCATGGCGCTCTTTGTTGCAGTAACACATGTGAACGCAGAAACAGTTCTCGAACCGTTTACCTACAATGAAAATTTCGAAACCCGCGAGCTTGGCTCCTGGGCCGCATACCCTCACTGGGAGGACACGTCCTACAACGAGTACTTCCGTGTGAATACGATGGTTCCGGGCGATTCCAATATATCGATTGAGCAGGTCGTTACTCCCTACACGAATGTCGATAATTATGCGGGAGCGCAGAAACTTCTCGACATGTATCTCGTCACCGAATCGACAATAACACTCAGGTTTTATCTGAAATCGCACATTCCCTTCGAATTTGTTAAAGTGCGGATTGCCGCGGGGGCTGACGGAAAAATCGATTATTCTGTCACAAATCCACAGATAAACAGCTGGGTAAGGTTGGAAATAAGTTTCAATGATTTCATTAATGATAATCCCCGATTAGTTGGAAAAAACCGGATAAAAGTTAACGCAATTGCTGTACTGGCAAAGCTCCCAAATAGTGATCCGGTCATGCCTTTCTATTTTGGGCTCGACGATATTGTCGTAAAAGGCGCCCGCACCATGGCGTTTCAGTTCACTGAACCCCGTGTTTACAAGCTCTCCGAGTGGAAACCGTATATACCGAGGAAATGCTATCATAGAGGGGGTACGTTTAATCTGTCGGGACGTTGGTCTCTTAATGCGGATCGTGTTTCACTTTCCGTATCATCATTCACTGAAGCCGACAAAACAGAATTCTTCACCGATCTTTTTAGAAAAGACGGCAAGTGGAGAATAAAGCCTGTCAGGCTCGATTACCCTGAGGGACTATACCGCGGCAAAATTCGGGCATACCGGGCAAATGAGCTGTTGGCTGAAACCGAATTCACAATTCACATTGCGCCAAAAAACAAGGAGGGAGTTCATCCCCGTCTCTGGTTTGATAAAGTTACCGTGGAAAATATAAAAGCCCGTCTAAATAGCTCAAAATTCAAACAAGTCGCCAATAGTATCCGCGAAAATGCAAGCTCCAACAGAAAGAACCATCCTGTCAGCGATATAGTATTCGATATTGACCAGTTCCCGGAAGAGGATTGGCTTGCATCGTTGGACGGTTGGTTTGACCGTGTGGGTATCTGGAGATGGGGCATTTATTATAACACGCTTGCGTATACATTCTTTGACGATGAAAAGGCCGGAGAATACGCCAAAGATCTTCTCGTGACCATTTCCAAATTTCCCTATTGGGTGCATCCCTGGTTTCTCAAGCGGGGACAGTTTATATATTACCCGATCGGAGAGGCGGGAAGCGAATTTGCCATAGGCTACGATTGCCTGTATCACCTGATGAATGAAAATGAGCGTGCAACGGTACGAAAAGCATTGTGGAAAAACATCGTCCAGGCCTGCCATCGCGGATATGTTGAAAACAACCTTACAACGAACAACACTTCGAACTGGGTAGCGAACATAGCCAGCGGATCGTTGATGTGCCAGGCTGCGATGTACAGCGACGGTGAAAAGACCGAGATGGGCGAGCCTTATCTAACCGGGGCGATGCTCAAGGAATATGCGCTGATACAGAACGGCTTTGGCAGTGACGGCGGTTACGGCGAACCGAACGGATATTACACTTTTACCATGGACGGTTTGTCCGAGGCTCTTCCGGCGATTGAGAATGTTTTTGGAATCGACATGTCGTCGAAAATAAATGGCTCATACGCAGAGCTTATCTGGGCAGGCAATATCAAGCAAAAGTACACTTACTATTATGGCAAATCCAGCGGCGGGCTGAAACCGCTTACAAATTGGGCATGGCTCCTTCCTAAATACAAGGACCCACTTCTCGGTTGGTTTTATCATTACATGAAAACAGGAGAAACATTACAGGATGCCATCTATGACACGGAAAATGTTCCCCGGGAAGCTCCCTTCAACGAGAATCCGGTCAGAGTATTCCGGGATATTGGCACTACGGTATTCAAGAGTGGCTGGAACGGGGATGACTTCATATTTGTCATGCGTTCAGGCCCCTTCTACAATCATCAGTTCATGGACCAGGGATCGTTCTGGCTCAGCGACAGAGGCAGCCTGTTTATCGAGAGGCGGCATGGCAGCACCGAGCCGTATATCGGGGCTGTACTCTACGAACCCTGGTACATCCAGCCAGTTTCGCACTCGACAATATTGATTGACCGAAATCACCAGAGCCAGAGAACAGGCGATGCGCTTAATTTCGCGGATGGTTTCAATGATCATGCCTCAATAAACCATTTCCTGGACGGTCAATATGCTTCTTTCAGTTCCGGGGATATCGGGAAATTATACTGGGGTAAGGTCAAATCGATGCAGAGAAACGTTCTCTACCTTAAGCCGAGAACACTCCTCATGCTCGATTCTGTGACACCCGCGGACAGGGATGTCGATGTATCGATTCTTTATCAGACACTCAGGCTGGAAGATATTAAGGCCGACGCGAAAAAATCCACAATAGACAAGAACGGCAATTCACTAAACATAGCACACCTCTATCCCGGGCACAGTAACGTCGAAAAAATTGAAACACCCCACTATTACTATACGCTCCTGCATGAAAAACCGCTGCAAAAAGAGGGAATGCTCTCAGTTACTGCCCGTACGGCAGGCACCACGCTCATTGTAGCTAACCTTCTGACATCCTCGCCCGAGAGTGAAACCATCGATGTCACTACTGAAAAAGGAAATGGGTGTATCCGGGGAACAGTCAGGGAAACGCCTTTTGCGTTTACCACCTCACCGCATTCTCTCTATGATTTTGGCGATTTACGCACTGACGCACTTGCCATAACAACAGATGGTAGTGTAATTTTTGCGGCAATGTGTACAAGAATAGAAAAAAGCGGATGTATTTCCCTCGAATCTGATGAGGTCATAACATGCGAAATTTCATCTTCGCGATTAAAGTACTATCTTGGAAAGAACAGCATAGTCTCCCTGCATGCCGCTGATGGAGCACATGGTGTAACCGTTAACGGAGTAAAGACAAATCAATTTACCTACGATACCGTTAACAAAACAGTCGTTATCGAACTTCCCGCGGGCGAGGGGCTCATTGAATATTAATGTGTGATGCGGAAAAGGTCTCAACAAATAAATGTAAACAAACGGGAGAATGATGATGAGCGATAAGCTGGCTATCAGCGGTGGAAAACCTGTCCTGACACGAGAAGAATATGGAAACTGGCCCGTTATCACCGATGATGACCGCAGGCTGGTAAACGAAGTCCTTGACAGCGGCATAGTCGCCGGGGGTACCGCCCCACAGGTGACCGCCCTCGAGAAGGAATGGGTGGAATTTCTCGGTTCAGGTTACTGTCTTACGACTGTCAGCGGGACATCGGCGCTTCATATGGCACTTGCCGCCCTTGATGTCGGCCCGGGGGACGAGGTAATTACTGCGGCGTATACCTTTCTCGCTTCCGCCTCCTGCGCCCTCCATCAGAACGCTATCCCTGTCTTTGTGGATGTGAACCCGAAAACTTACACGCTCGATCCCTCTAAACTCGAAGCGGCTATAACGGAGCATACGAAAGTAATCATCCCGGTTCATATCCAGGGCTGCCCCGCCGATATGGATCCGATACTCGAAATCGCCAAAAAACACAAGCTCCATGTTGTCGAGGATGCCTGCCAGGCTCACGGCGCCATGTATAAGGGCAGGATGTGCGGAACTCTGGGAGATATTGCCGCATTCAGCCTCAACAACCTGAAAAATCTCTGCGGCGGCGAAGGCGGTCTTTTTGTTACCGGAGACGAGTTTCTCTTGAAAAAAGCCAACCTGGTCAGGTATTTCGGTGACGAAGCCGATGAAGCCTCGCTCCGTCAGAAATATAACGCATCCATCCTCGGATATATGTATCGTAACCAGGAGCTTCCCGCTGCACTGGCGCGCGGCCAGCTTATGCACCTTAATAATAACAACGATATCAGGATACAAAACGCCGGTTTCCTCAGCAAAGAACTGGGGAAAATACCGGGTGTCATCCCCCCATACTGCCCTGAAGACTGTAAGCATGTCTACTGGTTTTATGCAGTCCGTTTCGATCCGAAAGCCGCCAGTGTGGATTGCGCGCCCAGGATATTCAGGATAGCTGTGGAAAAAGCCCTGCATTGCGAGGGTATACTTGTAGGACAGTGGCAGAACATGCCGGTGCCGGCGCAGGATATTTTCCAGAGCAAACTCGGTTATGGCGGATCGAGCTATCCATGGGCGGTCAACGAGTCGAAAGGAATTAAGTACAATTACAGCGCCGACGATTACCCGGTCGCGAAAAACCTATGCGAGACTTATACCAATATTCATTCCATTCATCCACCGAACGGCCTCGATCTGCAGAAAAAGATTGTGGAAGGATTCGTAAAAGTATTTTCCAATCTTGAAGAAGTTATCACCCATGCGGATGATGATATCAGTCCCGGTTTTGATGGGACACTGTACGGTGTGGGATGAGAATTGAAGTTCACTTAACGACAATCTCTTTATATCCGGGTTAAAAAGAAATTCCGTCTTTCTATCATTGGAGCAAAATCCCCCATGGTCTTCGTACATCCCAATGTAAGTGGGGATTTGGTAAAACCGTGTAAGTAACGAGTTGTACCGTATAGACGCGGTAGTCTTTCCCATGGGCTTTTTTCATGGTTCATCAATTATCATGATCATCAACGGTTCAGACAAAGAATGATCTACTTCGACCTATGGGTAGAGGTTTCTGTCAGTCCGTCCCCTGATCCTTGCCCCCATCCCCTCAAAGAATGGGAAGGCAGGTAAAAAATCTATACAGCCACTATCTTTATCTGCTCTCATCCTGGGAAGATAGCGGACAGGATAAGCGTTGTACAGGACGGAATTTTTCTTTTTGCTTATTTATTCAATTAAACTCATCAAAAAAGGGGACTTGGAGAATGAAAAGCAGGGGCCTCTACGGCAGGAAAAACTTTGACATAGAAGAGCGGATTACCAACATCGGTTCGCCGGATGAAGACCATGTTATTGTCAGGATCAGGGCATGTGGAGTCTGCGGGACAGACATAAACTTTATCAGCGATTGGGAAGATGAACACATGCCTCTCGGCCACGAGATATCGGGCGAAGTGGTTGAAACGGGGAAAAATGTCAACGGGCTCAAAGAGGGTGACAGTGTTATTGTCGAGGATTGCTCAATGTGCGGAATATGTGCCGACTGTAAAAGCGGCCATCCGGAATTCTGCCGCAACATGTACGACGTGGAGGGCCAGCCGGGCATGGGGGAATATCTTTCGGTACGATACAACTCCCTCGATAAATACCAAGGGCTTGATCATATAGCCGCCTGTCTGACAGAGCCGCTGGCGGTGTCTCTGACATCGGTGCTGAACGCTCAGATACCCCCGGGAGGAAGCGTTGTCGTCCTCGGCCCCGGGCCGCTCGGACTTATGTCGGCAAAGCTGGCCAGGCACTTCGGAGCCGGATATGTAGCGGTAACAGGGCTTTCCGGTGACAGTAAACGTGAGCGGGCACGTCTCGATCTGGCGGGAAAGCTCGGCTGCGACAGGGTAATCGAGACCGAAAAACAGGATGTGGAGGAAGAGATAAAAAAGAAGTTTCCCGATGGTGTCGACAGGGTAATAGTCTCCTCTCCTCCGGAAAGTATGTATGAAGCTTTGAAAATTATCCGTTTCGGCGGTATCATTACCTTTTACGGCCTTCATTTTGGCGGAAAAAGCACGGTAACTCTCGACATCAACAATATCGTGTTCAGAAAAATATCGCTTATCCCGACATTCGCGGAACCAGCGATAAACTTCCCGGTAGCTAACCGTCTTCTTAAGGATGGTGTCATTGATGCTGACATGTTTGTTAGCCACCGTTTCGGTTTCGATGAAGCGCCCGATACACTTAAATCCATTGCGAAAGCTGATATCCCGGCAATTAAAGCGGTCATGCTGCCCCATTGAACGGGCTTTATCATTCAATTATAAAGGAAGCATAACCTGTTCCATATTTAAGTGTGAAGCCGGAGAATGTAATCTGAAAAAAAATATGGTGCTGACCAAAGGCGGCGCAAAGCTGTGGTGTATCAGGTAAAATGGATTCATATATGCCCCCTTGCCTCCGGACATCCAGCCTCTTTTGGTGGACACGGTGCTGTCGAGAGGAGTTATCTTACCCAACAGCTAGCACTCCGGGAAATTCTTTTAATTTCAAAAACCACCGAATAAGCATGAGGTTAATTTATGAGAGCTTCTGACGGGAATCTGGTGATAACCGGTGGTGAAGTGCTTCTTCCTGATGGCCGCCTGGTTGTTTGTGACATTTGTGTGGAAAACGGTAAAATTAGTTCTGTCGGGAAAATGCACAACATGACGAATGAGATCGACGCTACCGGTTATTATGTTGTACCAGGCCTTATCGATATTCATACGCACGCTATCGGAAGGATTTCGAGTGATGAGGGCAGTCTCGAAGAATATGCCCGCATGGAAGCTTCACGGGGCACGACAACATTTTATCCGACGCTTTTCGCCCCGCCGGAATCATGTATTAAAAATCTGAAAAGGCACCGCGAAGAAACCGACAATCTCAGAAAAACTCCACAGGTCGGCGGTTTCAGGATGGAGTCTCCCTATCTTGCGGAAACAGGCGCGGGAGTTTCAAAAGATTTATCACTCATCAACACTGAGTTGACAGATAAAATTCTCGATGCCGGAGGGGGCTTTATCAAATTGTGGGATGTTTCCCCCGAGCTGAATGGAGCGCCGGGGCTGATCCGCGAACTCAGTGATATGGGGATAGTATGCAGTCTCGCCCATACGCTGGCTTCAATCGAAGTCACCCGCGAATCTGTCGATGCGGGGGCACGTCTCATCACCCATCTTTTCGACATGTTCCCACTGCCGTATATCACCGATCCCGACCCGGGAGTTTATCCCGCCGGGCTTACCGACTATCTGTTGATAGAGGACAGGGTTGTATGCGAGATTATCGGCGACGGGACTCATGTTCATCCCATACTGGTCGAAATTACACTTCGCTGCAAAACAGCGGAAAAAACGGTTTTTGTGACCGATGCAAATTATGGCGCCGGATTGCCTCCCGGCAGATATCTCCCTCCCGGCAGCTGGGGAAATATTGAAATTAAAAGTTGCAATGACGGGGTGCGCATGCTCGATAGGGACATGGAACTGGCCGGAAGCGCGCTTACTCCGATAGACAGTTTTCGTAATGCTGTCAGGCTTTTCCATCAGGATTTGGGGACTGCGAGCAGGCTGTGTTCAAAAACACCCGCGGAACTGCTTGATTTGAACAAGGGAGAAATAGTGGCGGGCAGAGATGCAGATATCCTGGTCATTAACAAAGATTTTAATGTAAAGTATACTATCGTATCAGGTGATGTTGTATTCAGCGAATAAATAGTATTCATGAAAGAAGCTATGGTTTTACATGATTCCCCTGGAGGAATCGTTTGTTTATGACAAGTAGTGTTTCTTACCGATACGCCATTTGTTCTTTGTAACTGGAAATCAGCATTAATCAAATGTATTACTTCTTATTTCCCTTTTCTTTATCTTATAAATTTGAATTGCTACATCGATAAAGAAGATAACCACTCGTCCAAAATAGCACGTATGGTGGCATCTCCATCATCTACATCGGTAATCTTGCGCCTACCTTCAATAAAGTCCTCAATGAGGGCAACAGGTAAGATATGTTGATTACTTTCATGAGTTGTGAGTCGAATATGTGGGCTATTTTCGTCACCTCTCATTGTTTCTTTTCCTTTCTTTTTTTACGATCGTTTCTTATGTTTGAGTAGTGTCGGCGTAACAAACTGAACATTCGCCGGCTCATGAATACGATTTACTTCTCGCTTCTGATCCTCTTCGTCGAAGAACAGGTGCTTGAGAATATGAATCACTTCATGAACAGCTTCCAGAACTTGATCTCTTATTTTTTTACAATCAATAGCACGGTCAGACAACCGTACGAGAAAGGGCTTAGACACTTCGTAAAAAGTCATGTGCTCACTATATGATGAGTCGAGATTATTGCTGCCGTCAATTTCCTTCATGATCTGTAAATACTATTGTAAGTACTTGATATATAAAGATCATAGGTGTATACAACACTTATTATTTATCCTTACATTAATATTATTGATTGTTCCTTGCTTTCAGCAATCATTATGACATCTCAAACAACGATGGCTGTTCAAAAACAATAAGTGGAGTTTTCTCCTGTGAAGAAATTTTTTACATCCATATCGGTGCTCCTCATCGTTTCAATATCGGGATGCATTACCGATTCCGGGAAAGACACCGCCAAGAATATTCGCGGAGGCGGTACACTTCTGGCGGAAGACTACCTCACCCTTTCGGATGGTGTGGTCTGGATGTGGGATTCCGTCTCGACAGATACCTCGGGAAATCAGCTCCAGGCCGTCACTACAACGTCGACCATTACCGGTACCACAGTCCTGGACGGTGAAACATACTGGATTGTTGAGGAGGATGATGAAGCCGTCTACATGCGGATAGACGACAATATCGTGTACCTGTACCGCGAAGAAGCGAGTATGAAACCTTCCGTGAGTAAACGTCACCTCGCGGACAACCATCTATCCTACTACAATTTCAACATGTATCCGGGCGGAACCTGGACGATCCTTTCAGACACCCAGAGCTACGAAGAGTACACCTCTTCCATCATGATAACCGGCAGGTTTTTCGGCTCCGAGACAATAAAAACACCCGCGGGAACCTTTAACAACTGCGCCAAATTCCAAGTTACTACGAATTCTACGTATACGCCAAACAGCGGCGACATATCCAATCGTCTGAAATACAATCAAACGGTCACCGCATGGTTCGCACCCAACGGTATCGGCCCCATCAAGTTCATTTCCACCATGCAGGAATATGAAGGGAATGCACTCATTATTGAAACCATAACAACGGATGAATCAATTTATTACACTATTCCTGGCGGCCCAAGCGGCGGCACCATCCCGGAGGTGATCGACGGGGACGAGCCAACGGGATTTGCCGGCACCCATACCTATTATCCGCTTGCACTCGACGCAACCTGGACATACCTGAAAACGGAGAAGTATTCCGACGAGGAAGAAGCTACCTCTTCCGAATATACCCATACCATAACCGGAACAAAAATCATCGAGGGTAAAGAATACTGGGTATCAGTCGATGAATCCGACATGTCCGCATCCTACGAGCGGATTGAAGATGATATTCTCTATACGTACACCGGTGTCATCGAAAAAATAGGCAAAATCGCCGCGAAATCGTTGGCCGCTGCGAGAGTTTTCAATACCATAAAAGCGGCGCAGGATGAACCGAATGAAAGTGAGATCGTGTTATTCAAATTGAATGTTGAATCCGGAACATCATGGAATATTTACACGTACACGCTCACCGGAGAAGACGGCACAATGGTCATGGAGATGAACGGTACCTTTCTCGGAATTGAAGACATATCCCTCGACATCGGTTCGTTCACCGATGCGATGAAATACCTGCTCACTCTCGGCGTACAGTATTCCGACAGCGATTACTCATTCAACGACTGGTACGAAATAACGATATGGCTGGCGCCGGATGTGGGATTTGTCCTGTCGACGGAAACGGTGGCATTCGAAGAAACATACGACGATGAGGTATTCAACTACACCCTGGAGATGACGGAAGAGCTTATCAGCTATTCCATTCCTTGATTCGGAACGTACAATTCTGCGCTTCTCTTTTCACAAGAACGCCGAATTCCCCGGAAGGAGTTCGGCGTTTCTTAATTCGGCTCACCCGAAAGATGGCGCCAAATTTTCGATCGACAGTCAGTCACCATCTGATCAACAGAGCAGGTTACCCAGGGATCGTCAGGGAATGATGATGAGTTTTTGGCCTGGTTTAATCTTACGGTGATCTATGATGTTGTTGATCCTCTTGAGTTCGCGATAGTCTACTCCGTATTTCTGGGCAATCTCATAGAGTGTGTCGTTCTTCTTGACAACATAAGTAATCGTCCCGGAACCGGTAGAAGCGACCTTCGTCTCTTCTGATGGTTGAGAATCTCCACCGGCGGTAACCAGCAGCTTCTGCCCCACATAAATCCTGGTGCGCCTGCCCATGTTGTTGAGCGCCTGCAGTCTACTGACCCGGGTGTGGAAGCGCTCCGCAATAATTCCAAGCGTATCGTTTTTCCTGACCGTGTAGTGCGAGGTGTTTCCGACCGAAACATTCGCCGGACTCGAACGCTGCGCTGTAGCAGTGGTCGATGTTCCCGTTGCGTTTCCTGACGGGATGTTGATCCGTTGTCCGATCCGGAGTTTGTTGATATCACGGATGTTCCTGTTCGCCTCACGCAGGTGTCTGATGGAAACGCGGTGCTTATAGGCTATACTAGAGAAGGTATCACCCCGCCTTACCCGGTACGAGGAGACACGTGGCGGAACATATTTTTCAACCGGTTTCTTTGCATAGGCAACGAGGAAAGCATCGGCGGTGTTCTCGGGAATTTTTATCTTGTAGGGCTCTTTCCCCGACGGGACACGATTGGTGGAAAGTTCCGGATTCAGGTCACGTAGGACATCGATACTGATCCCAGCGCATGTACCAATCGTTTTCAGACTCGTATAGGGGTGAACCTCTACCTCATCATACACCAGCGGAGGACTCTTTTCGATCATGTCAAAGCCGAATATTTCCGGTGCTTTCGCGATGATTACCGCAGCCATGAACGTGGGGACATAGTTTCGGGTTTCCCGGGGAAGCTGCATATCCCAGTACTCGATATCCTTTGTTGTTTTAAGCTGGCGTTTGATCCTGGTCACTCCACAGTTGTAGGCTGCCATCACGTTATTCCAGTCGTCAGTAACCTTGTAGAGATCATTGAGATGACGAGCCGCTGCCCGGGTAGATTTGACCGGATCGCGCCGTTCATCAATCCACTGGTTACGCGTCAAACCATACACCTTGCCCGTGGAATAGATAAACTGCCACATCCCGACAGCCCGCGCCCGGGAGTAGGCACGCGGATTGTACCCGCTCTCGATCATGGCGAGATACGCCATATCGAGCGGAATACCCTCCTCCTCGAATATCTCTTGAATCATGGGGAGATACCTGCCACTGCGTTTCAGCCATGTCGCCATGTTATCCCGACCCTTATTCTGGAAATAGTAAATGGCATTTCGTACATTCTTATTGAATTCGATTGGTATATCGGTCTTGGTGGCGATTTTCATCACTATCTTCTTGAGTTCTTCATCGGCCCATTGGCCTGACTTGAACTGCTCAACATCCATTTCTTCGAGCCACGCCATCGGATCTTCTTCCGCGGTAATGATTGCCCGGTTGAGCACTTTTCCCAGTTCCATACCCAATGCGGCAAGAACTTCTTCAAATCGCTCAGCCAGATACTCATCACCGATCTGTTCCAGATCGATCTCTTGAGCGAGTATGAATGCGTTCTCGATATTTGTTTCGGCGCGGCCAAAATTTTCTTCAGCATGGGCTGCCAACGCTTCATCATAGTAATCGAGGATATGATCGAGGAGCAATTCTTCATCCGAATAGACGAGAGCTGAGTCCCCATTCGCCGAATGTTCGGTTGTTTCTTCTGCAAGAATCGCGGGAGAAAAGTCCTGCTTCTGATCAGTTTTTTTCTGCACGAAAGAAGGCGCACAGCCATACATTAACAACCCGGAAAAACAGAGTATTGTTCCGATAACGTTTACAGTTCTCACGAATATCCTTTCTCTTGGCGTGATGGTGCCCTTACTGCTCGCTGATATTTGCATGGACCCAGCGTGCATCGGTAAATCCTTTATTCCTAATCAGATGAACGTATTTTTCAGCCTCGCTTTTATCGGTAAAATGACCGACGCGAACCCGGTAAAACGGTGGATTATAAATGATATCGACCGGTAGGTCAAATTGTGATTTGATTCTCCGAACCATTGCATCCGCATTATCCCGGTTTTCGTAAACACCCACCTGTATTTGATATGGAGCATTGTTCCAGGAGGGATCGGTAAAGAATGTGGATTCGGACTTTTGAGAACGCCCGGCATTCGCCTCGCCTGGCATGGTTGTTTCTGATTCCCCCGTTTCGATGCGGCCTTGAGCACCGGACTTACGATCACCTCCGCCCGGCGTACGATCTGTCTTTATTCTCCCCGCATTCACGAATTCGTCTCCGTAATCAAAGGGATCGATTTCATCAATACCCGATTTATGGTCATTAGTCCTGAATGCAGTATCAATTGAAGCACAACCACTTGCAACCAGGATCATGACACAGAACACTCGAAAGAAAATATATCGATGTATCTTCATTCTATTACTCCGGGAACGTAAGCCCTCAGATTTGCTGCGAAGCTGCCGATTACGACCTTGCTCGTCATCTTCACCGGTAACTTTCTCTGATCATTAGTCAGCCAGATATTCAGCTTTCCCTTCTGGCGGAAAATTCCTTCGGATTTCAGAATGGGTTCAATCAAAAAACATCTGAAAGTGCCTGCTGGAACCTTGATTTCCTCGATCTTGTGTACCTCGACAATGAGGGGATACACCTTACCGTCTGCATACACTTCGACCGTTTCTTTCTTTCCGACCCTGAGATCGAACGTACGTATGAGGTACAGCGAACTCAGAATGTCCTGAATATACAGCGGTATTACACGAACAGCATACGATTTCTTTGTATTTAATGCAATTAATCGGTCATGATAGAAATCGACATACCGGTCAGACTCATAATTGCCCTCACGGAGTTCTTTCTCGAACCGCCGCGAAAACAGCCCCTCCACATCTATATAAGAGTTAACATTATCTCTCACCGTGTAAAATTTCGAAATAAACTCGTTCGACTCGGCGGTGCTGTAAATACGATAGCACAGGGCTCCGTTGGCCTGTTCCTTACTCTCCACAGTCATCGTGGCGGTACCGGCAGTATAAAAACTATAGTCGAGGGAAAACGTTAAACGTTCCCCGACACCCCAGGCGCTGTTGGCAACTTTTCGTGGAACAAAATTTCCTCCGGGATACTGCTCAATAATTTCCCGTGAGAGCGGACGACGGTTTCTGGTTGAATCTGGCCAGCTCAGCTCCGGTATTGTAACAGAAGTCGGTATATTTTCAACGGGGGAATCAGTCACGACATCTGCCTCAATATGATCGATTTTCACCGCGACAGAAACCGATGGTTTGCTCGGTTGTATACTATCGGTTTCGTTCTTACGCTCATTTTCCATGGGAACCGGTGATCTGTCCGAAACGAGCTCCCCGTTCACTGCCAATAAATCATCAACCGAGCCAGAGATATCCAAACCAGAATGAACCCCAATCCCGGTTACGGAACTATCGATGGATACTGTCATTTCTTTACCAAAATTCTGTGTCTCGTCAGAAGCATCCGGCATGTCTCCCGCACTCTCGACAGCAGGCACGACGTTCGGGGATATAGTATCGACGCTATCCTGTACTCCCGTCTCCTCTCCGCCAGTTGCCCCGGCAATTCCGGTGATTGCCTGGTTTTCTATATGTCCATCAACCGCCTGGTTACCGGCATCATCCCAGTTCACCAGAAAGTCGGCGGTTCCGAGCAGAAACAGGCAGAGCAAGGGTGGTAAAAAGACTCGATACATGATACTCACCATCGCGGGGATCAGTCAGTTAATTCCCGATACACCGCGAGCGTTTTATCGATGGTACGTTCAACCGTGTTTTCCGCAATAATATCCGACGAGCGATACCCCATCTTTATCCGTTTATTCTTGTCTTCGATGAGCATATTCAACCTATCGGCGAATGACAGGTAATCGTTGACCGGTACGATAAAACCATTCACACCATCCCGGACAAGCTCCGGTATTCCACCCGCACTCGTCGCCACAACCGGGAGACTGAAATACATCGCATCAAGAATCGAAGTGCACAAACCTTCTTCCTCGGATGACAGGGCGAAAATATCCGAGGCCTCATACACTGAGCGGACATCCTCGATAAATCCGAGGAGCACGATGTAGTCACCGATACCGAGATTCTTAATGTCCCGTTCGACACTCTCTCGTGTTTCACCTTCACCGGCAAAGATAAACTTGACATTCCGATGTTTCATCACCACCTTTGCGGCTGCTTTCAGCAGTATCCCGTGCGCTTTGTGGGGCGCCAAGGCCGCCACGGTCGATATCACAATAGTGTCATCACCGATGTCATACTTCCTGCGCAGGTCGGTTGTTTTACCGCCCTCCGCAAATTCATGGGGTACAAAACCGCTCCTGATGGTTACCAGGCGGTCTTGATCTATGCCATCCTCGATGAGAATGCGTCTGATCGCATCCGAAACGGTGATAATTTTATCGACGCGGTTACCGTATTTGAACGTTTGACTGAAAATGTTGTTCACATGAAAATCAACCCGCCTCGAAACAACCAGCTTGCAGCTGTTCAGCCCGAGAACCGCCATCAGCCCAATCGTATGCGCATGCGAGGTGTGGGTATGGAGAACATCGACCTGCATCCCCTTAATGAATGAACGCAGTTTCAACGCAGATAATACATCCCACTCCCCCCTGAGCGGAAGGTAAAACATCTCGACGCCCAATTCCTCAGCCTTCTGTGCAACCACGCTCCCCCGCTTGCAAACCAGGGTGTTATGGTGTCCACGGCTGTTCAGCCCACGTATGAGCTCGATAACCTGGCGCTGTCCTCCCCGCCATGTTGTCTGGGTATCCACATGGACAATGTTCAGCGATTTCATCCGGTGCCTCGTGTCGACTCATAGAGACGTGCATATTTCATAAAGGTGTATCCTGCACCCATGCATGATGCTATCAGACCCGCTCCTCCGTCCAAAAAACCCCGCTTGAAGAGATACATCTTGAAGAATTTCAGGGGTGGCCTCACGAGAAGATCGGGAAAAGAGGCATGCCTCCCCCTAGCAGCCTCTCGCTGGGCCCAGAGCGAGGAATATCGATCGATTGTCCTGAGATGATCGCCGAGGTCATCATAGGGACGGTGGAGCAGATCACCCGCAAGAACAACTGCCGGTGCGTCTCCTTCGAGCTTTTCGTGGAGCATCTCTCCTGTCCACGTTGCATATTCTCTTCTCGAGAGGCGCGCCCGGTATTCCGGATACCATCCGCAGTGACGTATCCACCGGTCGAGGTACCTCGTTTTTCGCGAGACCTTAAAGAGTGACGGCAAACCGTTCTCATCTCCACGACGGATGTGTTCCTCGATCGAGTTTCTCAATTCCGGAGTCACTTCTTCATCAGCATCGATATTGAACAGCCATGTTCCCTGACACAACGACATCGCCTTGTTTTTTTGGACCACGTATCCCTGGAAGGATTCAACACGCACTTTCGCACCATGGCGCTCAGCAATTTCAACGGTATCGTCTGTACTGCCGGAATCGAGCACGACGATCTCATCCATCCAGCGGACGCTTTCCAAGGCGCGTCCCACATGATTACCCTCATTGAGGGTAATCATGTACGCTGATATGAGCTGACGGTTACCCGTTGGCTGGTGTTCATGCGACACGCTGTTCACCAAGAACTCCCTCGGAATCTGTGTTCAATCCCGCTTCTTCGAATCGCGGTCAATATAACATCTTTTCGCCCGGTGAACTACCGTATTATCACCGGTTCCCGCATTTCTCTCTCGCACGCGATAATATCAAGGGAGACACTCGTGTTATCTCCGCTGTTAACTCGTAAAAAACCTCCTGGTACACCGTGTAGGACAGGCCGATCGGATCTACTATTTCACGATCCGATACACCACGCTTATCGCTTTCCATTCCTAAGCTTTTTAGTTCGGAAATCTCGCCCGCTTCCGGCCACCGGTTCCTGATAAATGCGGTATGATTCATTTCCATGGTGAGTATCAAATCCGCACAGGCAACCAACTCATCAGAGAGCGGTTGCGACCGGTGTGGTTTGATATCAATCCCGTTCTCTCCGGCAGCGCGAATGGCAAACACCGTGGCAGGATATCCATGTGCCGCATACGTACCTGCCGATAGCACCCTGATCGGCAGCGAACACTCGTGAGCGAATACACCATTCACAAGCATGTCTTTCATGATTCCCTCTGCCATGGGACTCCTGCACGTGTTACCGGTACAGACGAAGAGCAGGCAAAAAGAATCCATTTCTCACCTCGGAGTATACCAACAGAAAGTCGAAAACGTTATTGATAAGTATAACGAAATAATCCATTAATGTCAAGAAATACACAACATTTGCTATGATATATTTAATAAATACAATATATAGTATTGAAGTCACTTTTCCTGTTTTATAATCGTTCTGAGGGGAAAACACTGATTAGAATTCTCTCTGTGAGAACGATGTCAGCCCAAAATACAGGGGTACGATTATCATGACTGCGTTGATCACGAGAGCGAATCCCAGCGTGAAAATGAGCTCTATGAGGGGAAATTCGCCACCCTCTATGATAAAGAGCGTGTACTTGTACGAGGGGATGGCAAGAAGCGCCACCATGAGGGCAATATAGAGCATCGAAATAACCACCGTGAGAATGCCGCCCGGACTCGACACAATTTTACTGGGATTCCGTTCGGAAAAATCGGGAAAGGATGCTCCGAAACCGAGCGCAATACAGGATAGGGTGATGCTCATGAAAAAAATGCCGCTGTAGGTGATTATTCGATAGAATTCCTCAAGCTGCAAGAGGGTGCTCGAGACGAAGCCGAGTGTTTCGGCGACAATCAAAAACACAATAAAGGAGAGTAAAAATTTCCCCTTGAACAGGGTGGTCTTTGAGAGCGGCGAAGAGGTTAACACCCAGAAAGAGTCGCCTTCGAGACTTATGGAGGGAAAAACAAACCGTACAGCCAGCGTGGCAAGGACGAATCCACAAAATCCGAAATTCATGATGAACAGAATGGTCCGCCATTGTTCGATTTCGATGTCTTTGGGAATAAAATAGAGGTTGACGAAATAAATGGCGAGAAGTGCCACTATCAACAGGAGTTGTGCCCATTGTGCCGCTTCACGCATGAAAAGCCGGATATCTTTGCTGATGATTGCCCAGAGTTGGCTTTGGGTCGGCCGGGACAGAATATTCGTGAGCGGTCCGGCATATACAGCGGTCGAGGAAGCTCCCTTTGCAGACTGTTCGAGGGAGGACAGCCAGGTCGTGAAGTAGATCCTGTCGACACAGACGTACAAAAGCGAGAGACTGAATGCCGCCGTGCTGATGAGGGCGAATGCATAGAGTGCCAATTTCTGGTAGTTATGGAGCACGAGCGCCCGCAGGCTCTGGATGAACCAGAAATTTGGCGCAAAGGGATTGGCATTCAACTGGAAACTGTTGATGAACAGATTGAGCGCACGGAAATCTTCGGTAAACTGTATCTTGAGTTGTGTCGGCTGGGAAAAACGTATGACGAGGTAGATGAAAAACGCGAAACACGCCGCACCGAGAACGGCGAGGAGCTTGATATTTATGCGTTTGGAGGCATGCTTTGCCATAATTGCGAGCAGCGTCCCGATAGAATCCGCTATGAGAACGAACGGCAGGAGTATCACCACGCCGGTGAACGCAAACTCGATCGTGCCGAATTCCCGCACCTTTGCATACGCATAAAGTATGGGAATCGCCATTATCAAGATCGTCCACGAACTGAACACGATGATATCGAAAAACTTGCTGGTAAAAAGTTCCGCCACCGATACCGGGGTGCTGAACAGGTATTCCGTTTCACGCGATCTGAATAGCGAGCCAAGGGAAATGATGAAACTTGAAACGACCAGCAGGAAGAAAAAGATGAGGAATCCAACGGTTACCAGGCGGTCAATGAGGAGAAATCCAATATCCTCTATATTGGTCAGGTAGCGAAAAATCAGGTGGTAAAAGAAGAAGTACGATGCGGCGACCATGACCAAGAGAATGATGATCATCGCGATATTACGGATGATATTTTTCCGTCTCCTGTCGAACAGTACCGCCGCCAGAATGGAGAATTTCGCAGAAAACAGAACACGCAGCATGTGCATAAAGGTCACCCTTCGCCAGTCATTCCAAGTAGGCGGTTTTCGCCGTGATCCCGGTCAATTTCAGGAAAAGATCTTCCAAATTTCCTCCGACCATCTCCGCCTGTTTCCGGAAATCAATGAGGGTGCCTTCCGCAATGATCGAACCCTCATGCAGAATAATCATGCGCTCGCAGAGTTCTTCCACCTCGGAAAGATCGTGCGATGACATGAATATGGTCGTGCCATGCTGCTGGATGAGCTTCATCATGTCCTTGAGGAGCCGTTTGCTGGGCGGATCGAGCGCGACAGTCGGTTCGTCGACCACAATCAGTTTCGGCCGGTGAAGAAATGCCGCCGACATGACAACCTTCTGCTTCATACCGTGCGAAAACTCCTCGCACCGCTTGTCCAGCCACCCGTACATATCGAAAATGTCGCTGAGCCAGCCGATCCGTTTCTCAATATCGTCCGGTTGCATACGGTTGAGACCGCCGACAAACCGGATGAACTCCCTGCCAGTCAGTTTGCCGTACACAAACGGACTGTCGGGAACGTAGCCTATGATCGACCGAACCTGTTCAGGATTGCTCGCCACATCGACACCGTCGATGATGATCCTGCCTTCATCGGGACGGATGAGTCCTATCATCGCTTTGATCGAGGTTGTCTTCCCCGCTCCGTTCGGCCCGAGGTAGCCAAAGAATTCACCCTTCCCCACCGTAAAGGTCAGACGGGAGATTGCCTCTTTTTCACCGTAACGCTTGGTAACTCCCTCAAAGCTCACCATGGTTTCATTCATCTTCATCACCTGTAATCAAGTATTTTTATCGAAAGGGTACCTATGATCCTGAGTAGTTCGACCAGCTTTTCAAAGTCACCCCGCACGAGCGTCACATGTGTCGCATCGGCCACATCCTGCCCGCGTGTTGGATCGAGCGCATGCCACGCGCCGTCGGCAAACACCGCTGGCCAGCTCTGGTAGCGGAAAAATCCGGTGTTCTCATCATACACCAGCCCCATGCGAATCTCCGTGATAATGCCGAGCGCACGGGACAGGGCGGTAAACAGCTTCGTGTGTTCGTCGCAGGCGCCCTTGCGTTCACGGAGTATATCGATGGAGCGAATGATATCGAGTCCCTCCATCTTCGTCACATTCTCAAAAACCCATCGGTTGATCGCCTGCGCCACCGCCAGCGTATCCGGCATCGAAGGAGACGCACTGGTCGAGATAATCTCGCGCGCCATTCTGATCATCCGAGCGTCCTTCGGCTGGATATAGTCGCTCGTTCCCACGTTCATGGTATCACTATAGGCGAGAACGAATTCGGACTCCTTCCGCTGTCCCGCGGCCACGGGCGTGTTGTGGATGCCGAAAACAAGCGGATTGACCGACACAATCTCTTTTTCTGAGGCGGTTACATCGATATTTGCGGCACGGATACCGTCGAGGAGTATTTTCAGGTACGACGTACTGCGGGGATCGATGATCTTCCGGTCGGGTGTCAGTGTGAAGTTCTGGATCACATCGTTTCCGAAGGAGACTTCAACCGGCAGGAGAAACACATCTTCCCGCTCCGTCTTTTCGAGCGAAAAATTGCCAAGATGACCGCCGAAAACCATGTACGCATCGACTTTTTCCAGCTTGCCGTTGCTGTCGAGCCACATATTGGAACGATGGTTGCTGTAGATCAGCTCATACCGTTCAAGATTGACCGCCTTTTCATCGCTGATGTGTGTTTCGAATCCGATTCTCGCCCCTGCAACAAGGTACTCGGAAAAGAGCAGGGGATCGAAGACCATCATGCTCATCGTTTCGGTTGTAGTACTACGCAAGTAGAACGGAACGGCTGAGGGAAAAGTTATTTCCTCAACCACCTCGAACACTCCCTTTCGTTTCGGTGCATTCCGGTAGTTCTGTACCTCGATGATCAGGCTGTCGCCGCTCACCTTGCCATCGAACAGGTAGAGGTACGATCCTGATGTAATCGAGTAGGAGATGCTCCTGGTCAGGTAGGTTTCGATATCGATGGCAATCAGGCTCTGGAAGTATACTTCTCGTGAGAGCCCCGCGAGGTTCATCTTTATAACATTCTCTTCGCCGCACATGATCAGGTTGTTGCGCCGGAACCATGATTCGGTGCGATAGCCGATTTTTTCCCCATCCCTCAGGATGTTGTAATATTCAAGTTCCTCCGATTTAATAATCCTGACATCGGGATTGATGTAGCCAAGTTCATCCTCGATTCCGACAAGGTAATGGGCGTGGTATATCAGTGCCATGGCTCCCAGCCACAGGCAGAACGCTCCACCAAGCGCGTAATAACTTTTAGGAGAACGAATCATCAGAGTACCTCGCACAATCGGGCGAGCGGTAGTGCTCCCTCACGCAGCAGTACAAGTTTGCCGGTGGTGAGATCGACAACCGTGCTCGGCGTTCCCGGTAGGGATTCCGGAGATTCGATCACCATATCCGCCGATTTTCCGAAGAGATTCCACGCCTGTTCGAACGTGACAACCGGAGATTGACCGGTACTATTGGCGCTGGTAGAAACGATGGGGCAACCGAACTCTCGAGCGAGATGCGACGCGATTGGATG
>CAYWBT010000027.1:8102-24293 GCA_964456585.1 uncultured bacterium | reverse complement strand
TTTCGTCCGGCTCGGGGAGACAGCGGTAACCGCCGGGTTCCTCGTAGGTCAACAGTCCCGCTTCATCGCAGAGTTCGGTTATGTAGTGTTGCCCGATGGCGCGGTGAAAGAGCATCATGTTGAAGCCTAACTTGAGCGTTGCTTCAATGTCGCGTCTCGCCAACTCCGGCGTCGGGAAAATACCGTTCTTCGGCCAGAATCCCCGGGTCATGGCAGCGAAAATGAAAATGCGTTTGCCGTTCAAATAAAAGCGCTTGTCACCATCCTTTGTTTTTACATCGAAATAGCGAAAGCCAAAACGACGGCTTACCGTATCCTCACCGTTCCCATCATCCGCACGATAGGTCACTTTCGCCACATACAGGTGTGGATCGCGAATATTCCAGGCGTGCGCTTTCGGGATGCTGGCGGCCAGGGAAATCGTTTTCCCTCCGGCAGGGATGGATACCGGTTTACTCGTTTCCCAGAGGATGTCCGATGGATTTTTCCACGGGTGAATTGCCACAGAAATAGTGCCCGGAGAAGGTGCGCCACGATCATTTTCAAGTGAAACAAACAGTTCGATATTTTTGACCGAGGGTTTGTTTTCAACATAGACATCCCTGATATGCAGCGCATCGGTCGTTCTGAGGTACACCCGGCCGGTAATGCCGCCAAATCCATGGATGCCCGGCACGGAATTCTTTCCCCACAGGCACAGGTCGTTGTCCTCCCAGGTGAAATTTCCGGCAGGATCGGTAATGCGGACGTCGAGCGTGTTTTCTCCGCCGAAGGTCACCGCATCGGTGACATCAACCTCAAACGGTGTGTTTCCGATGATGTCATACCCGATGAGTACACGATTGACAAAGACCTCTGCACGGAGATTGACGGAATCGAAGGTAATCGCTATACGTTTACCGCGTAATCCATGATCGAGGGTAAACGTGGTGCTCCACCAGGAAACGCCCCGATAGTCTCCGGCCAGGCCGATGGGATTGCCGTTGTCTCCCCAGAAGTACTCTTCCACCGTTCCGGGCACCGATACTTTCCTGTCGCAGACAACATCAAGGTATTCCCAACCGCAGCTCGGCGGATTGACCGGCAGTTCTGCGATGGTCACCGGAGGGAGGTAGAGATCGTCATTCGTCCAGTCGGCATCACGGTCGCGCCAGAGCCGCCACCCATCGCCGGAAAGTTCCACCTCCCACCTTCCGGGGTCGGAGGAAACATCCGCGGGTATCAGAAACCCGATACCAATCACGATGAATACGGTTGCGAGAAGAATATTCTTAATCACCAATGTCTCCTCCATGTATCAAAGCTTGAATTATTTTGTATCATCGGTTCCTCCTGTATGTTCGAGGATGTTCAGGAATAACTTTTTAGCAACAGCGGACTGAGGGGAAGGCGACGAGAGTTCCCCCAGTATATTGAGCGTTGTCAGGATGATCCGGCCGTTGCCGTACGGGATACAGCTAAGAGCGGACAGGATTTCACCGTTATCCTGGGCGGCGAGACCGACCACCGTTTCCAGCCCGCGGGGCGCCAGCCGCAGACCCCATACATTGCCACGGTAGAAAACCTGGTATTCCCAGTTCATTGCCTGATCCTTCGGGAGACCATCAAAAAATGCACTTCTCCCGACGAAAAGCCGGCCACGCTGGCCCAAATGTTCGCTTCCCCGGTATTGTGCCGCCATATAGTTCAGGTTTGTCAGGCTCGCTCCCCAGCGGTCGGCCTGATCGAGGATAATGAGTGTCATGCCGTTCGCCACACGTTCCATGATGGGATCGGGTGCACTGAACACCCGGAACGTGCCTTTCCCGCGGCTGCGAACCTCGGCATAATCGTGTGCGCCAACAACGAGATAATTGAGGACAGACGGCGAAGAAGGATCGAAATCGCCGAAGCGTTCACCCCGTACATCCTCCAGGAAGGCATTGATTACGCCGCTCGTGTCGATGACTGCCACCGAACCACGGATGCCGGGGCCGGTTCGGTAGTCAGCGACGAATATATCGTCATATCCCGAAGCGATCACCGTTTCTCGTCCTTTGCGGAGCTGTGCCCGAAGAGCATAATACCCGGATTTCTCAACCGGCGGCAAGGTGATATTTTCGATGAGAAGCTGGCCGAATTCTTCACCACCCAAGATGCTCACGGGATAGGTTTTTTCATATGTGTACCTGCCGTCAGTATCTTCGAGGGTGAGGTCGAGCGTATACTTCCCCCGGAGGTTTGTTTCGTTGACCAGGAAAATATCGGCAACCGGCACCGTTCCGGGGGGCATGACCTTCTTCCGGAGTTTGACCGCAAGGTAGAGCGGCTGGGTGTAGCGCTTGAGTATGGATGGATCGGCGGTATAGTTACGGTATGTATCGACGATATCGGTGTGAGTCAATGCCGATGCCCAGCCGTTCATGACATATGCGTCGGCCTTGTTAGATATCCGGACGTTTTCAATAATACGCCCGTGGAAATAGTACAGATTCTCCCCGAGAGCAGTCGTGAGATGATCGACCGTGGGGAATGACGGGCGCATACCGCTCTCGTCGAGGAAGCGATCATAGGATTCGTACCAGTCGAGGTGTTCGCCTTCCCGCCAGCCGTCGGCACCCGTGCGCGCCAGTTCGTTCTTAATTTTTTCGAGACGGACCGTGGTGCCGAACGCGCCCTCTTCTCCGAAAAAGATGATTTCATCACGCGGCATGGGATGGAGTGAATCGCCCATGGTGGTGATCGGATCGATGACATAGCGCAGGTAGTAGCGGGGATTGCGGTAGTACTCGTCGAGATAGCCGGCGTCCCTGATCAGGTGGTAGGGGGACGTCCAGCCGTGATAGTATAAACGGTCGTCGTAGGGGAGCATATGGAGTTTGAAAGGGTAATCAGGATCGTTCTGTATCGTCGGCTTGGTAATGCAGTTAAAGGTGACCGGACGTGAGGGATCGAGGTCGTGTACCATGCGGATGTTACGAATATCGTCTTCGTCCGGCTCGACAAACGAAAGATCGTCCATGTTCACGATTATCAGCGAGGGTATGGAACGGTCGCGGATAATCATGCGCCGTAATTTTTCCCTCCGCCATCGTTGTGCGGTCTCGTCGGGATCGTCGTTGCAGAGGTATCCACCCGGCTCTTCGTAGGTCAGCATTCCCATTTCATCGGCGATTTCCATAGAGAGAGACTGACCGATGGCGCGGTGGTACAACATCATGTTACAGCCAAGAAACTGTGCGGCTTCCATATCTTTTCGTGCCATGTCCGGAGTTGGAAACATACCGTTCTTTGGCCAGAATCCACGGGTCATAGCCGCGAGAATGAACACCCTTCTCCCGTTTAAATAGAACCGCCGATCGCCATTCTTATCCTTTACTTCGAAAAAGCGAAAACCGAAACGCCTGACCGCCGAATCGACAATCCGGCCGTTATCCCCGGAGAAAGTAACCACCGATTCGTACAGGTTCGGCTTCCCGATATCCCAGAGTTTAGCGCGCCGTGCCGAAACATGGAAGGATAGATCGCCGCCTCCGGACGGTATCGAAGCGGGAATTTCCTTTTTCCAGAGGATATTCGCAGGATTGTTCCACTCCCGGATCACGAGGGATACGGTGCCGTCTATCGGCTCGCCGGAAGAATTGCCGATGGTGACAAACACATCGGCATTCCGGGGCTGCGGCTTGTTCTGAACGTAGATATCGTCGACATGCACACAGTCGGTTGCGCGAAGCAATACCGTTCCGGTTATACCGCCGAATCCATGTACCGAGGGAACGCGGTTTTTGCCCCAGGGAATGAGATTTTCGTCTGTCCAGGAGAATGTACCGACCGGATCGGTGACCCGGATGGCGATCTCGTTTGCTCCATCGAAGATAACGGCGTTGGAAACATCAACCTCGAACGGGGTATTGCCGATAACATCATACCCCACGAGTTTTCGGTTGACATACACTTCTCCCCGCAGGTTGATGGATTGCAGGAAAATGGTGATGCGTTTCCCGCGCAGGGAAGGATCGAGTTGGAATGTTCTCGTCCACCAGGAAACGCCGCGGTAGTCGCCCGCCGTGCCGTTCGGATTTCCGTTTGCACTCCAAAAGTATTCCTCGACCGTACCGGGCACCGCAACCCGTTTATCACCGACCTTATTCAATACATCCCAACCGCAGGTTGGTGGATTTACCGGTAAAACGCTGATATCGACAGGCGGGAGGTACAGGTCATCGTTTTGCCAGTCCGCATCGCGGTCCAGCCAGAGACGCCAGTCATCGCCGGACAATTCCTGTTCCCGCCTTCCCGGCTCGGAGGCGCCGGAGGAAAGGGAGAGCGAGAAAATTATGAGTGAAAAAACTAAGAATTTCCATGGGACGATCGTGTTTTGCATTGTATTATCCTCAGTTTTCAGGGCATTATGAATGATAAATGAAGCAGAAAAAATTCTATGAATCAACATCTCCATAATATACAATACACTGGAGAAAAGAAAGTTTTTTGAATACAATGATCGGGTACAGATGTAAAGTTTTGGGGAGATTATTGAACTTTTCTCATCCGGGAGATCGCCGTTCGGAATCCGAGCGCAAGCAGGTATACGGTTCCGGTGACGAGAATGATTGATGCGCCGGTGGGAAGGTTTGTGGAAAATGAAAAGGCGATGCCCGCGAGGGAAAAAGCAGTACTCAGAATAACCGCCAACACAATCATTCTTGCCGGCGAGCGGGAAAAAAGTTCAGCGATGGCTGCAGGCAGCGTTATGAGCGCAATCACCAGTATCAGTCCCACTGTCTGGATCAAAACCACCACGGTTAACGCGATCATGCAGAGGAGCACACTATACATGAGATCGACAGATATGCCCCGCAGCAATGCATATTCTTCATCGAAACAGACATAAACAAGGTGATGGTAGAAGAGAAGGACTGCGGCGATTATAACGAGGTCGAGAATAACGAGCATCAGGAGCGTATTGGTGGACACCATCAGGATATTACCAAAGAGAAAGGAGAGAAGGTCAACCTGGTAACCCGGCGTGCGGTAGGTAAAAATCAGTCCGATCGCCATTCCAATCGACCACAATGCCGCAATAATCGTATCTTCATTCTGGTGGAGACGGCGCGAGACAAGACCGATCAGTATGGCCGAGAGAAGAGCGAAGACCAGGGCGCCCGCCAAGGGAGGTGCGCCGAGGAAATAGGCGATGCCTAATCCGCCGAAAACGGCATGCGCTATGCCGCCGCCGAGATACGACATCTTTTTTATTACCACGAATGTTCCCGTAATACCACAGGCGACGCTCGACAGGATTCCTGCCAGTATCGCGTTCTGGAGAAACGAGTATTCGATTATCACACGAAAGAAGTCACTCATTATCGTTATAGCTCACATAATGAACGGTTTGACGGCAACATCACAATTTGCACTGATGACGGATCATGGTGGTATTGCCGAGATAGATGTCACGGATGACGTCCTGGACGCTGATTTCTTCAGTCGCATGGATAACCGCCTGTCGATTGACACATACAACCTTGTTGACATATGCGGTAATAAAACCAAGATCATGGGACACCAGAACGATGGTCATGGTGTCATTGAGCTTTTTCAAGAGCTCATAAATATCATGTTCAACCGAGCTGTCCACACTCGAAGTCGGTTCGTCAAGGAGAAGTATCCTGGCGTGAGAAGCGAGTGCCCGGGCGATGAGACAGCGCTGACGTTCACCTCCCGACAGCTCACCGAACTTCTTGTCGGCCAGGTGTTCGATCTGTACGTCCGCAATAACGTGTGCAATTTGTTCATGCTGCTTATTTGTGAAGCGGGGGAAGACAGAGCGAGTATGAAACACTCCCATTGCCACCACATCGTAAACCGTCAGGGGAAATCTCCGGTCAACCTCCGTGTATTGAGAAACATAGCCGATCGATTCCCGTACGTGTCTGGGTGATTTTCCCAGAACACTGATGGTGCCGCTCTCGGGTTTGATTAATCCAAGGATCAGGCGCAGCAGCGTTGTTTTTCCTCCGCCGTTTGGGCCGATCATTCCCAGGAAATCACCTTCGGCAACATCAAAGGATACGTCTTCGAGCACCCGTTGATGCCCATACGAAAAGCTTATCTGCTTCAGTGATATAATGTCGTTCATGGCATGCTCACTACTAGTCCATGCTTTCATGGATCGCCGTTGCCAGCGACCGGAGATTCTCATAATAATTTTCAGCGAGAGGATCGAAGATAACAACCGTTCCCTGAATTTCTTTTGCAACTACCATCGCACTCTTGGTACTGAATTGCGACTGGGCGAAAATAACCCGTATGTTTTCCTTCCGTGCAAACTCGATGATCTTAGCCAGATAAACCGGCGTTGGTTCCTTGCCCTCAATCTCGATCGGAAACTGGGTCAAATCAAACTCGTCGGCAAAATAGCCGAGTGCAGGGTGAAAGACTAAAATTTTCCTCGTGGGGAGCTGGTTAAATGCGAGAGCAATGTCCGCGCTCAAGTGATCCAATTCGTGCACAAACGCTTCGAGATTCTCACGGTAGTGTTCATTATTCGACGGATCGAGTTCACCAAGCGCATGGTAGATTGTTCGCGCCTGGGCTTTTACCAGCTTGGGACTCAACCAGATATGAGGATCATATCCAGTAGAATGTTGGTGCAGGTCATCTCGACGTTCGTTCTCGCCGGGATGAGGTGTCTCTTCACTTTTTTTGCGTTGTGATTCGACGTTTTCTCCGATGTCGGAAAAGGTCTCCATCCTCCGCAAGCGGATACCCTTCCGCAGGTCAATAATGACCATATCCGGGTTTGCTTTATTGATTGTATCAATCCATGATTTTTCGAATGGTACGCCGATGCGGAAATACACCTTCGTCTTGGCAAGCGCAACCATCTGGCGGGGGAGTGGTTCGTACATTGCCGGTCCATATCCCGGGCCGACCATTACCGATACATCAACCAGGTCTCCACCGATCCGCTCGACAAAATACTTCTGGGGTAAAATGCTGACAAACACTTTGATTTTCCCGGATTTTGGATTACCGCAAGACGCTGTGAGTACCGCAAACAAAAGGGAAAAAATCAAAAAACATACTGTGGAGGTGCACAGAAGCTTTATTACGTTCCTCGCCACGGGAAACATGTTACTCCGCGACAGGGGATTTCCCGGTATGCACCTTCCGGCAGTTTTTGCATACACCCTTGAAGTAGAGAATGTGCTCAGTGATAGCATACTTGAATTCATCCTCGAGTTCGCGCTGCATTTTTTCCGCAGTACAGTGATCGAATTCATGAATATCGTGACATTCCATGCACATGAGAAAATGATGGTGATTATGTGTGTTGAAATAGTACCTGCTCTCGCCGAAAAAGGGGATGGATTGTATATGACCCCGCTTCTCAAGGAAATCGAGCGAACGATACACGGTCGAGAGGTTCGGCCTGTGTGTCATGTTCCGGAAGATAGTCTTTGCATTCAGCGGTTTTTCCGCCTCGTCAATGATCCTCTTGACCTCTGTCCTGAACAAGGTCAACTTAGATTTCATGCGGTTGTTCCCTAATTTTGCAAACCATTTGCAAATAAAGTAGGTATATTTCACCTTCTTGTCAACCAAACTTTCTGTCGTGATGGTGAACGGTAACTTCGAAGTTCCCAGCACTCAAGCGTGTGGGCACATTTCTTTCCCACGATGAAGCGCCTTAACTGCTATTCCCCTTGACAAATTTACCGTAAGTCGGTAAGATGAATTCAACGACACAGTACACAAGTTGTTTGAAGAAGCTTGCCGCTCTCATGCGAGAAGGAGAAGCTGCCATGAGGAGAAGAGAGTTCATTAAACAGGCTGATATCGCTGCCGCCGGGGCACTGCTCGGCTCACAGAGCCTCCAGTCTGCTCCCACGCAACAGGGAAAACGTGCCGAATCCCCCGAGATCAAAAACATCGTGATCTTTTTTGTCGACCAGCAGCGCTGGGACTGCCTTGGCTGCACGGGGAATCCAGTCGTCCGGACACCGCATATCGACCGTCTGGCGAGTACCGGGATACGGTTCAACCATGCCTATACACCGGCACCGGTATGTACGCCTGCTCGTACATCCCTGCAAACCGGTCTCTGGCCGCACAATCATAAACTTACCTTTAACACAGCCCGCTCGAACATCCGGGGCGGTCGGGAAGATCCCGAAGCGGAGACACCCTTTTTCAGCCATGTGCTGAAAGCGGAAGACTGGCGCCTTGCCCACGTGGGGAAATGGCATATCGGTACGGATATACATAAACCATCGGCGCACGGCTACGACGATCTGCCGTACTATCCCGGTTACGGTTACCCGGCCAAACACCCACACTACCGTGCCTACCTGAAATCTCAGGGTGTCGACAGTTTCCGCTTGCTCGAGGAAAAACGTGATCCCACCGGTTACCGTATCTATTCCGGTATCCAGGAAGGCCCTCAGTCGGCTTCGATTCCGGCCTATCTCGCCAGCCAGACGATCGATGTGATAGAACAGTGTTCTGCGGGAAGGGATAACTTTTTCATTTCATGTAATTTCTGGGGTCCCCATGCACCGTACAATATTACCAGGAAGCACTACGAAATGTACCGTGACGCCGACATTGCCCCCTGGCCTAATTTCGACTGCGATCTCTCGGACAAACCGGGAGTCATCACCCGATACGGCGAATACTGGAAAACCGGCTGGTTCACCCGCGAGAATCTGCCGGAACTGATCGGGCAGTACTACGGCTATATCAGCCTGATTGACGAGGAGATAGGGCGCGTGATGAAAGCGCTCGAGGATGCGGGAAAGCTCGAAAGTACCCTCATTGTCTTTTCTGCGGATCACGGCAGCAGTGTGGGTTCGTACCGGTTCTGGGATAAGGGATTCGGTATGTACGATGCCATCACACGGATACCGATGATCTTCTCGCATCCTTCTTTACAACAGGGCACATCGGATGCTTTTGTCACCCTGCTCGACTTTGCCCCGACATTTCTCGAGTACGCGGGATGCCAAGTGCCTGAGGCCATGGAAGGCGTATCGCTTGTTCCGATCCTGAACGGACAGGCGACCACTGTCAGAGAGGACTACCTTGTCACCGAACACCATGGCCACCAACTTCCGTTCTGGCAGCGAATGGTGCGAACCCAGCACGGCAAATACATCTACAATCCCACGTCGCGCGATGAGTATTACGATCTTGATGCCGATCCCTGGGAAATGAAAAACATCATCGGCACTGTGAGCAGGGCGGAGTTGAATCGCTACCGTGAGATACTCATCCAGTGGATGAAGAAGACCGGAGATCCTCTTCACTTCTGGGCGGAACCGATGCTGGTGTAAGAGGGCGCGGCAGGAGTGGTCATGACGTCGATAAACCACCCTCATACGTGCGTTGCCGGTACAACTGCCGCTAATTGCATTCAGGCACCATGGGTCCCGCGAGTTCCTTGAGGAAGAAGAGTTTACCCGGGAGAGTCGGCATGAAAGTCGAGGGAACCCACCTGTCAGGCCCATAATGAAGGGTCATGGCAAACGACATTCCCTGCCACATCATACCTCGCCCGAGAGCGCCGTCGCAGCCCCCGATGATAGCGTCTGATTTCAAGAAGAGTCCGGGCCCGACAGTGTTTGCATATGCCGGGACGAGTGTGGTACGGCTCTTGAAGCTTGTAATGGCGTTCTGTTCGATGGTGAGCGGATGAAGCTGTGCTCCCAGGCGATGTGTCTGCGCTTTCCATGTTTCGGTGTCGTCAAATTCGGCGGCGAAATGCGGTTCCCAGAACGCAATGTGGCAGGCACGACCGATACCAAAGACAGTGACGAGTTTCGCACCCTTGCCGGTAAGTGAGAAAATCTTATCCGGATAAGCAGGCAGGTTGTTCTTTGTGGCGAAGTTCCGGTGATCTTCCGGAACAGTCAACTTCCCGAGAGTGTGGTAGAACGCTTCTTCCATGGCGTATTGGAATCCACCGGGATTATTCGGCGGAAGTGTTGCGCCTTTTCTGTCGGACCACTCGTCCATGTTGAAACCATACACGTGGTCGCAGGATACGTTCCACGATTTCAGGAAATACACCGCCCAGCGGTACATTCCCATAGGCCCTACCGGCAAAATAAAGACGATGGTTCTCCCTTCGTCCCGCGCCTTCCTGATCTCGAGAGCAATCTCGTGACCCATCATGGTATCGAAATCACCGATGGTATCGCACGAGACCGGGGAAAAGTTGTCATGCCACCATGGCTCGCGGGCGATGATTTCATCGGGAGTGCGTGAGCAGAGATCGTCGATCTTCGCGAGATCCCAGCCGTCGGGAAAGAAGCCCTCGATCAGCGATCCTTTGATGGTGGACACGAGATCTATTTTCATATGAAACCTCCTTAATGATATGAAAGTCAATAATATACTATAAACACATGATACTATATGATACGTGTTGATGAGTCGCGGTTACCACGAGTTATTTCTGGCGCATCAGTCTATTTCAATTCCCATCTTGTTCCCATGAGACAGGTTTTGTCGTCGATTCCATCCTGCTGATAGAAGACGGTGAAAATTGATCCGTCGTCAAGCTGGACTGATGCAGGATAACCGAGATCGTCATTTCGTGCATCGCAGAGGATGATCTCGTGTTCGACATCCCATGTCTTGCCGCCGTCCCTGCTGATACAGGCACGTTCGCCATACGGGGGGATACGCCTGCCGTAGACAACTACGAGCCAGCCGTTCTCAAGCTGAATAAGGTGAGGCGGATATCCCCAGATAGGCGTCGCATGGCAGACAGACCATGTTCTGCCGCCATCAGTGCTTTCCGTTTGCCTGAGGAAGCACTGCGACTTGTCCGCTGGTTGGTAGCGAAACAGGGCAACGAGTTTGCCATTGGTGAGTTCCACCACGTGCGGTTCATGGTAATGTGACATCTCTTCGCCGGGTGGTATGGCTATGGTTGCTATGATCTTCCAGGTACGGCCGTCATCGAGGGATTCCTCGACGGTGTTGGCATAGGTTCCATCCTTGTCATAGATGCCCTTACCGACATACAAGAGTCTGCCGTCCCTGAGCTGGATGGGTCCGTGTGGGGTAGAGCCGGTTGTTCTGATATACGGTCCCCAGGTTTCGCCGCCGTCCTCGGATCGCCGCACCCAGTGACCGAGCCACTCTTCACGTAATGCAGGTGTCAGCTTTTCGCCATGACGCAGGTACTGGGGATCTCCGCTGTATTTTTCAAAAGCCAACGAGGTAAACCAACTTACCAGGAGTGTGCCTTCGTGTGTTTCGATAATGCCGGCGTCACGGTCATCGAGGGGAGTATTATTAATAACAACCGGTTGTGTCCAGTATCTGCCGCCATCGCCGCTGCGTACCATCTGAGTTTTGCCCCAGGGACAGACGTGCGCGTCGCGGTCACCGGAAAAGACGGCGATGAGCTGTCCTTCTCGCGTTACCGTTATACTCGGCCAGCCGATATATCTTCCCGGCTCCTTACAAATTACCTTTGTGAAATGAATCGTGGCGATACCCTCTTCCGCCGTGACGCGAAGCGGGATAATGCAGAAGAGAATCAGGTACAATACAACGTGGGAAACAATTCGATAGCACGTTTTCATGTGGATTCCTTTCACGTCCGGTCTATTATATTCAATACTTGTTTGCCGCTGAGCACCATATAATGTGAAGCGAATTTCTCCTCATGTCAAGTCACATATTTACATCTTACCAGAGAAATAATAAGCCGACCGCATAAACGATTGTCGAAAAATCGCGGAAGATCAACGGTTTCGTTTGCCTTGTATCCGATAATCCAACATATTATAAAAATTAAACCTGTGTGTACGACAATTCGGTTTTATCACCAGATAATGACGTGTTATTCCGAACGGCACCGTCGTAGAGGTTTATGCACTAAACATTTTAAGCGCGGAGGTTCATGGTCGTGCCGGTTAAATCTGCTGTCAGTTATGTGAGGAACCGCTGGAAGAGCGAGGGTGGCTACCGGGAAATCCTTACGCTCGCCATCCCGCTTATATTTAGTACGGGCGCCCTTTCGATCCAGCACTTTGTTGATCGGATGTTCCTGACGTGGTACTCACCTGAGGCGATTGCGGCCGTTACCCCCGCGGGCATGGTGAACTTCACTCTGGTGAGCCTGTTTATGGGTACCGCCAGCTATGTTACCACGTTCGTCGCCCAGTATTACGGCGCTGGACAGGACAAGCACATCGGGCCCGCTGTTTGGCAGGGGATATATGTTGCCCTCATCGGTGGACTGGTACACCTCGCGATGATTCCGCTTGCCGGACACATATTCGGCCTGATCGGGCATGAAAAACTAGTGATGGCATACGAGATCAGTTACTTTCGTATCCTCTGCCTGGCGGCGCTGCCGGTCATAGCTTCCTCCGCCATGGCGGGATTTTTCTCCGGGCGCGGCGAAACATGGCCGGTTATGTGGGTAAATGTGATCGCCACCCTGGTTAATATGCTGCTGGATTACATCCTCATTTTTGGAAAATTGGGGTTTCCGGAACTCGGTATCAGAGGAGCTGCCCTGGCGACACTGGCATCCACCTGCTTCTCCTGTACCGTATACCTGATCATGATCTCGCGGGATTCTTACCGTGATCGATTTCACACGGTAAGCGGATGGAGGTTTGATATAAAGCTGTTCCGGCGGCTCATGGTCTACGGATTTCCAAATGGTGTACAATTCTTCCTCGATATCGCTGGTTTTACCATCTTCATACTCATGATCGGGCGATTGGGAACGATCTACCTCGCTGCAACGAATATCGCTTTTAACATTAATTCCCTCTCATTTATGCCCATGATCGGATTCGGTATGGCTGTTTCCATACTGGTGGGACAGAAAATCGGCGAGGGTCGACCCGAATTGGCTGAACGGAATGCGTATTCGGGATTCCATCTTACCTTCATCTATATGTCGACAATGGCGCTGCTGTATGTTTTTGTCCCGCAGCTCTTCCTCGCTCCCTATGCCATGCAGGGGAACGAACAGACTTTCATCCAGATAAGCAGGATCACCGTGGTGTTGCTCAGGTTCGTCGCATTCTATTCGCTGTTTGACGGATTTTTTATCATTTTTTCTTCGGCAATAAAGGGGGCGGGGGACACACGCTTTGTCATGATGGCCATGGTAACTGTTTCCACCAGTGTACTGGTTGTGCCGTCCTATTTGGCGCTGGTCGTGTTTAAGGCGCATATTTACGTCGCCTGGACGATCGCCTCGGTGTATGTTACATCTCTTGGTATAGTGTTTTTCCTGCGGTTCACCGGCGGGAAGTGGAAGTCAATGCGGGTGATTGAGAAGATGCCGACCTCACCGACTTCACTGCCGGAAATACCGACTATCGGGTTCGAGTCATGACATCGCTATCCAGATCAGAATGTTGCCATACCCAACCGAGGGAAGTGACCGGCCGTATCGACAAGAGACTGCCAGCTAATGACCGCGAATGAAAACCGCAGTAGGTTCACTGCCCATGTTAGAAAACGAGACCGATGTTGAATGTGAGGTAGGTAATTTTATCGTCTTCGGTAAAGATAACATGGTACAGCGGCGCTGCGGTTACTCCCACGATCGGTCCAAATTTGCATGATATGCCGGGTCCGACGGACAGGCTGAAGTTAGTACCGTCGTCTGTAACAGTGGTACCGGCGAACTCGGTTTCTGACCTCCAGTTACTGATGCCGAGGCCAAACTGCAGAAATCCATTGATCGGGCTTAAGGGAGGAGCGATCAAGTACCGGATTGACGGCATAATTTCAATGGTTGTCGTACTGCCGTCATCGAAAACATCTTCGGCGCTGAAGTGATTGTATGCAATCCTGCCGCCGATCTTGAGGGGGAGAAAAGGTAGTCCGGCAAACGCCTGTGCCCCGACACCATATCCTGGTTTACAGGTATCGGCAAAATCACCGGTCGGCAGGGCGTATACTGCGTTGATATCGAAACTTACCTGCCCATGGGCGAGCAGTGGAATGAACGCTGCCGAAAGAATAACGAGTGCTGATACAATTATCCTGTTCATCTCGGCTCCTTTGCTATGCGGTTGTAAGGAAATGTTAAATTAGTTGACAGAAGCTCGTTTATATGTGATAATAGACGTATACATGCGAAATATTATAAAAAAAGCAAGGTAATTCTTATGGATATCAAGCAATTTGGATTTTATTTTCTGCTCGGCATCGTGATCGTTTTGGCGTTTAAGTTTTATTTCATTATAAACGATTTCCTTCCTGCAATAGCATCCGCCTGTGTACTCGCCTTTATCTTCAATCCGCTCTATGTTTTTTTTAATAAAAGGATTCATAATCGGTCGTACGCGGCATTACTGGTAATCGTAATATTCATCGTACTCATATTCATTCCCCTTACCTTCATGGTCATGACACTTCAGAATCAGCTTCAGCTTGTCCTCAATCCTAAAACCCTTACCCATGTCAATACAATACTCCAGGATCTTGAAAATCAAGTTCTGGGCAGGCTGAACATCACCGTATCGGCACAGTACGAAAAATATTTCAGCGAGTTCATCACCGAATTTATCGTGACTGCCCGGGAAGTGATCACAACATTCGGCACAAAGATGATAATCAGTATCACCCGGATGATTCTCTTCGCGTTCCTCAGTATCTTTTTAATGTACTATCTTTTCATTAATCAACGTGACGTTATTAGAACATTCAAAAACTATTTTCCCATAAGTTTCAAAAACAGTGAAATCCTGATCGGCGAGGTGGCGAATGCTGTCAAGGCGCTCATCTTCGGTCAGTTTCTCATCGCCGTGATGCAGGGAGCGCTTACCGGTTTAGGATTCGTTATCTTCGGTGTTACCGGCTACATTCTCTGGGGCCTGGTTGCCGTTGTGCTCTCGTTTCTCCCTGTTTTTGGGGCGAGTATTGTCTGGTTTCCGGCAAGCATTATCCTCATGGCAAAAGGGGATTATGTAAACGGCATCGGGCTTATCATCTGGGGATTGATCATTGTCAGCATGTCGGATAACATCGTGCGACCGAAACTTACGAGCTCACTCGGTGAGATACACCCGGTCACCGTTCTATTGGGAGTATTTATCGGAATCAGCGAATGGGGATTCGTCGGTATTGTGATTGGTCCCCTGATGATTACCGTCCTCTTTCTGCTCATTAAAACATTTCGCGAAGAATATCTTGTCGAATCGCATACTGACGAATAACAGTGAGCGATGTTATTACCCTGAAATATGCGGGACTCACAACATATCAGACAGAAAAATCCTTCATTTTTCTCGGTTTTAACGTACCGAATCCTGTCGATGAACGGCCATGAGAATTACCCGGTGTAGATCGGTCGATTCGGACGATTATAGTGAACTAACCATACGGGATGTGTCATGGATACAACGCAATTTACCGCGGAAATCATGAAACAGCCGAACGCTCTCCGGGACGTCGCGGACTACTACGGCAGCGATCTCGGTGCGAAAGCTCTCGCGAGCACTGCGGAGAAGATCAGATGCGCGAGACGAATCGTGTTTACTGGTATGGGGACCTCGCTGTACGCTCCCTCGGTAATTCGCAAAGAGCTCGCCGGTCTTTCCCCATCGGTTGATATGCAGGACGCGGGAGAACTCCTCCACTTCGGCCTGAAAGGCATAACGGATGACGACGTGGTTATCGCCATCTCTCAATCGGGGGAGAGTGCCGAAACACGCCAGGTTGTGGAAACGCTCAGCGGCCGGGTGACGATCATTTCGATTGTAAACGACCTCGCGAGTTCGATCGGAAGAAAATCAGATAGTATTCTCCCCCTGTCTGCCGGCGAAGAAGTCTCGATCTCGGCGAAGACGTATTCCAACACCCTGGCAGTTCTCTTCCTGCTCTCGACATGCCTCAACGGAATGGGTCGGCCAGCGTGTGTTCACGACCTACGGTCGGTAGCGGACATGATGGAAATGAATATCGAGGGTATCGCCCGGCATGCAAAACGTGCGGTTGCGTACTTCGGGAATATCGACGCACTCCATATCATTGCGCGGGGAAGTGACCTTGTCACCGCACGACAGTGGGCACTCATCAGCAAGGAAGGAACCGGCATGTTCAGCGAGGCACTTTCTGCCGGGCTTTTCAGGCACGGCCCGATCGAGATGGCGGGAGTTGGACATGCCGCCGCTTTTGTCGTATCGGAAGGCAACGAGGCAAAGCTGACGATGA
>CAYWBT010000027.1:0-8002 GCA_964456585.1 uncultured bacterium | reverse complement strand
GGACATGCCGCCGCTTTTGTCGTATCGGAAGGCAACGAGGCAAAGCTGACGATGAAACTGGCGGAGGAGATTCAGGGGAAAGGAAGCCGTGTTCTGATAGTATCCGACAGGAATATCGATGACCGTTCTAACGGATTGAATATAGCAATTGAAAGTCCCGACCCGCGGTACTTCCCCATCATGTGTGCGCCCTTTATCGAATTATTCGTTCACGAGATGGCGAAGCAAAAGGGAAGAGAAGCCGGCGTTTTCCGCCACGCAGTGAAAATTACCTCCCGTGAATAGCTGATTTTTCATGACGGTTGGTAAACACATAATCATTTCAAAAGAAACATCTATTCCGGAAACAGCTCAATTTGCTATGTGACCGGTGGTGGTATGGCAGGTTTCACTCTACCTCGAACGCAAAGAGTACTGCATTTGCAGCTCCCCATGTTGTTTCTGGCACAAACCGCACCGCAGTGGTTTCAATCTCAAGTGGAATATATACGAGACGCTGGTAATTATTGTTCTCCTTGAACACAGTTATCCATTCTCCGCTACTGTCACGCATCTCGATCCGGAAGGCTTTAACCAGGCTTTGTGGTACACGGAGTTCTTCCTGGTCGAGCGGGTAGTAGCACCGCATCTCATCGACAATTATGCCAGCAGGGTCGGTTTCGCAGATGACATCAGGATTTCTCGTTTCCCTGATCGCGCGATTCAGGTTGCTGTCGAACACGATGCGAATACGACATATGGTTTCCGGGCGGTCGAATTCGTAGCAGAACCAGCCGCCAAGCTTAACGGCTGCGCTGTTCGCCACAGCACCAATCGGCCGGTCGATGCCGTTCCGGAGTGGATCGGGATTTCCTTCCGATGCAGTGAGTACGGCATTTCGGGACAGTTTTGAGATTTCACGGGTGTTCCAGGGAAGCCAGCAATCGTCTGACATCAGCGACTGTTGCAACTCTTTTATTTTCTGACGGTATACTTCGCGTGGCGAGAGTGAATTCTGCACGGCAAGCGCTGCCGTAGTTCCCACCGCCTGGCCGACAATAGCGCAGGTCGCCATGACCCGGCTTGAACTGAACGCCGCATGGGTAAGGCTGATGTTGCGGCCCGCGAAGAAGAGGTTTTCGATGGTACGCGAATACAGGCACCGGTACGGAATCCCGAACGGTGAAGGGGCGGCATGAAATATGGTGGGATCGCCGTGGTAGCGGAATCCAGCCGAGTGATGGTCGTCCATGGGCCAGCCACCGTACGCCACGATATCGTCGAAGTGTCCTCCCGCTTCAACGTCATTCTGTGTCATGACATAATCACCAATGTAGCGGCGGCTCTCCCGCTTGCCCGGGAGGAACTCGACCCAGTCGAGCACCAGATTTTCAGCACCGTGATCGCCGTGGTTCTTCACATGATCCCACACGCCGAAAAATATCTTCAAGAGCTCGTCGCGGAGTTCCTCGGTATCGTGTATGGAATCTTCCTCGCCACCCAGTTCGATCCACCAGAAATTATTTGATTTGATATCGTGCTCGCGTTTTGGCAGGTCATCGTCCGTCGGATAGGAGTAGGCCCACTTCGGCGGAATAAATTTATGTGGACGATCTGTTTCCCGCACGTTCAGAAGGCAGCTCATCCCCATGGTTTTCTTGTCCGCCTCGAGGGGAGCGATACTTTCATTGAATTCACTGCGGGCTTCGCGGCCCATGCGGAACTCGGCACCGGAGAGGGGGGCGAGTATGGAATCGCCCGAACAGTCGGCGAAGATATCCGCTTCAATCGTGTGCCACGTTTCGGTCGTGAGCTGCCAGGCTTTCACCGAACGAATACGATTACCCGACATATCGAGGTCGTTACAGGTACAATTGAGGAACAGGGAAATATTTGGCTCGAAGCGAACTTTTTCATAGAGAATACTATCCCAGATCGACCAGTTTGCGAGCGGATTACGATAGTTGTTTTCGAGATTGAATTCCTCGATGAGACCGGTTTCGCGCACGTTTTTTCCCTGGGCGCCGCAAATATGGAGACGAACCTCGCTCGATGCATTGCCGCCGAATACCGGCCGATCCTGGATAATGGCGGTTTTGGTGCCGTGACGGGCCGCTGCTATCGCGGCACACATACCGGCAAGACCCCCGCCGACAACGCAGAATTGAACTTTATGAGATAAGGTGCGCATAGGTGCTTCTCCTCGTTAAATCGATGGGAGACGGCGTATTCATCCGTCTTCTCCTCACTGTTCTTCTGTTTCCGGAAATATCTCTTGACCGGTATTCGCTCTCATGAGGACATCTCTAAGCCAAGCGCGCAGTGTGCGTCGCTCGGGAATGTCGCGCAGCGTCCAAGCATCGTTGTGATTTCGAAAATGAATCGGCAGAAAGGCAAACGATGAATCCATACCGGTTGTCTCAAGATAACTGCGCGTTGGTTCGACGGTGACTTCCTGGCAGACGAACACCGGCCGTCCCCTCAGCCTCTTCAGCCGTTCGAGAGCCGATGACCGGTCGCTTTCCGGGTAGTCCCATTCCAGGACGCCGTCATAGTGGCTGTAGGGGATGAATGCCAGCCAGATTGCGGCGATGTCATCGTCATGGAGACCGAGGTAGTTACAGGCGAGTGCACCGCGTGAGAATCCGGTGAGAATAATGGCCGCCGGATCGCCTCCGAAATCGCTGCAGATACGGCGCACGGTCATGGTGCAGTACGCGACGGTGGCTTCGACATCGCCCCACCAGGTAACCTGATTCTTCATGTTGACCGCATCGACATACGGCATGCAGATCCAGATGAAGCCTTTCCCGCCGGAGATACCATAACCGAGATTGCTGCCTTCGACTGTCCCCGGGGATACATCGCCGTACCTGCTCGTGTACTTGTTCCCGGCGTATTCGACGATGACCGGGTACTTTTTGCCGGGTTTCCAGTTCACCGGAAGGTAGAGGGCATGATACACATCGGTGCCACGATAATCGGCGTGTACCTGTTTTACCCGTTTCCCGGGAGCGGGAACGCCGATAATCATCGGCGGCGTGATAAGATCGGCCGGGACGGTTTTCAAGTCAGGGGGTTCTGCGCACATGACGGGTTCTCCGGGGATAAACAAGAGTAGAAGTGTCAAGCTTCTTACGAAAACGTTCATGATCGTTTGCTTCCGGTTAGAGACGTGTTACTCTTTTCGCGCATTGTTCGTGCCCGTTTACTCAACCAGACAGTCATCCCGGCAATTGCCAGCAGGGCGGCCGCAAAGGTGCCGAGGATGGCGAAGGTTTCGCTGTTCAAAACCGCAAGGACAAGCATGAGAACTCCCAGTATACCGACATTCCATGCGACCATGCGGGCAGGAAGATCGGACGAGGGGAGCGGTTTTGTCACTTCGGAGGTACGTGAAAACGCCAGAACACGCTGCCAGCCGCTGCTCACAGTCTTACCACGCCATTCGAGTGTTGCGAGAATCAGTACCGGAAGCATCACCCCGACGATCAATTCGGTCATGCGGGTATGGGACTGCACCCAAGCCGAAAACAAGTTGAGGGACGAAATATTCGCCAGAAAACCGCTTTCAGAAAAGCCGAACTTAAGGACGATTCCTGCTGCGAAACTGAGACCGGCGGTAAACCATACCGCCTTGCCGTCGATACGTTTCGAGAGCAATCCCCAGACAGTCGGGGCAAGCAGCGGCCCGACAAGGAGCGATGAGACCGAGAGAATAATCGACTCTGCGCCGCCGAATAGTGGAACGGCGAGGGCAAAACAGACCAGAGTTCCTCCGAGCACCGTGGTAATGATCCTTCCAACGGTTACCAGGCGGCGTTCGGTGGATTGGGGGCGTATCAGTGAGCGGTAGAAATCACGGGTCAACACACCGGAAAAGACGTTGAGTTGCGAATCCACCATCGAGGCGGTCGCGGAAAACATGGCCGCGAGCATAAGTCCCACTGCTCCCGGCGGAAGCACCTCGCGGCATGCGAGTATGTAGGCTTCTTCCGGATTTGCATCGGGATTGATCACCCGGTATACCATCGGCGGCAGCATCCACAAAATGGGGCTGATCAGGTAAAGGATACCGAAAAGCCAGGCTGATTTCTTGGCGTCGCGCTCCGATGGAACACAGAGAAAACGCTGGACGAACGCCCATTCGCCTCCGATCATGAAGATGTGTATGGCGACCCAGCCGACAAGGAAAAACCAAGTCAGTTCGCCGTACGTTGGGGCGAGAAATCCCCGGGGAGACTGCGAGAGAAATCCGGAGAGTCCCCCGACATCAGGATGCCCGAGGATGAGGGGTGCGACGATTGCGACGGCAAGGGAGAGGACGATAAACTGAAGGACATCGGTCATGAGTACCGCCCAGAGTCCCCCCACGACCGTGTAGATCACGACAATTCCGCCGAAGAGCAGAATTGCCCAGGAAACGGCGAGATGTCCGGTTGAGAGATCACGGAAGGGATATCCTTCCGGTACTGCGACCAGGGCGCTTAAGAGAACCGCAACCGAATACAACGCAACTCCCACACCAATCATTTTATAAGTCATTCCCGTCCAGGTATAAAACTGAAGGGCAAGTTTTCCGAACCGAAGCTCGATGAATTCCGCTGCTGTGGTAACCCCGATTTTCTGCCAGTGACCGGCAATGAAAAAACCGACAAAGAGCGCAGCAATGCCATAGCAGAAACTGATGGTGATGGCAACGAAACCGTGTTTGTAGGCAATTCCTCCCCAGACAACGAAGGTACCCGCCGAAAACATGGTCATAAAACCACTCAGCCCCGACACCCACCAGGGGGACTGACCGCCGGCAGCAAACATATCTCGTGAATTCTTGATCCTGCCGCCGAAAATACCACCGATCGCAAAGATGCCGATTACATAGGCGATTAGAACGACATAATCGAGATAGTGCATGCTGGTTCGCTCTGTTTTCGTGAATGGGTTGAACGCCGTGTGGAATGAATGCAAAAAGATAACACATGTGATGGTTGAGGTCAATGATTCATTGGGTCGCGGCGGTCATGCATCGACCCGATCCTTCCATCATCTCTGTCCCGGTTTAACGGCAAGAGTGAAACAAATTTCATCTGCTGTTTGAAAGAAACCATTAGCCTCTACTAGCTTAATCTATTATATTTAGATGTTAATTATTAATAATAACTCTTGTAACTGCCGGTACTTTTTAAAAACGTTTAAAGGATACTTCTGTATTCGGCAGTGATGATTTTTCTATATACCTAAGCCGTATACAGTATTGGAAATGTGTGTGAAATGAATCTGTGCACGCCATGGTTCACCTTATTTGCCTGATGGAGTTCTCGTATAGTGTCTGTTTCTAAAATCCATGTTATCGGCGTTGGTTCTCCCGTGGTTGACTTTGTCGTCGACATTACGGAAGAAAAACTCGCGTCCATTCGTGGAGAGAAAGGCGGGATGGAACTCGTCGATTCTCAAACTATGCAACAACTCCTGAAAATGGTCGGTTCGGTACCGGTCAGATCGCCCGGCGGCTCCGCTGGAAACACAACGTTTGCACTCTCGCGAATGGGGATTGCCTGTTCGTTTCTCGGCAAGTTGGGAACCGACGAACATGGCAGCTACTATCGCGATGAGTTCAGTGAAGTGGGGGGCGACTGTTCGCGCTTTAAGACAACCGCTTCCGCGCCGACCGCACGCTGTCTCAGCCTTGTCACCCCCGATTCAGAGCGGACCATGCGAACAGACCTCGGTGCCGCCATGACCCTGGCGCCCGAGGAAGTTTCCCCGGAGGATTTCAGCGGCTGCAGCCTTGCCCATATCGAGGGCTACCTGCTTTTCGACCGCGACCTGTTAATGTCGGTTCTCAACGCTGCCAGGGATGCCGGCTGTCGTATCAGTCTCGACCTGGGATCCTTCGAGGTTGTCGAAGCGGCCAGTGACATTTTGCCGGACATCCTCGAACAGTATGTCGATATAGTATTTGCCAACGAAGATGAAGCGGCGCATTTCTGCGGCGATCACAACCCGGAAACCGGCCTCGATGAGCTGGGAAAACTCTGTACAACCGCCGCAGTGAAACTCGGCGAGAACGGTGCATGGGTAAAGAATGACCAGGAAACCATTTTTGTTCCAGCGATACGGGTTGACGATGTTATCGATACAACCGGAGCGGGAGATTACTGGGCATCAGGATTCCTGTATGGATACCTGAACGACCGCTCTCTCGCCGACTGCGGACACATGGGAGCACTCTTGGGCGCACATGTTGTGCAGTACCACGGTGCAATATTGCCGGCTTCTGCATGGAAGACGATACAAAAGGAAATAAACAAATAACAGTATACCCAAATACAAACCACATGAGGTGCCAACACCATGACTGAAAAACAGAATTATATTGTTCGTGATATCGGACTGGCTGAATTCGGCCGAAAAGAAATTGCCATCGCAGAAAAAGAAATGCCGGGTCTCATGGCAACACGTGAAAAATTCGGCCCCCAAAAACCGCTTAAAAACGCACGGATCATGGGAAGCCTCCACATGACCATCCAGACCGCGGTACTCATCAAAACACTCGTTGAACTCGGCGCCGATGTTCGCTGGGCGACCTGCAACATCTTTTCCACGCAGGATCATGCAGCGGCCGCAATCGCAGCCAGAGGCATTCCTGTTTTTGCCTACAAGGGAGAAACGCTTGAGGAATACTGGAAATTCACCAAGCAGGCGATGACATGGCCTGACGGGAGCGGGCCGAACCTTGTTGTCGATGACGGTGGCGATGCAACACTCATTATCCATCGGGGTTACTATGCGGAAGATGATCCATCTCTTCTTGATGAACCGACCGACAACAAAGAGATGAAGATAATTAACACGCTTCTGAAAGAAACACAGAAAGAAAATCCCCGTTTCTGGCATCGAGTTGTTGAGGACTGGAAAGGTGTTTCCGAGGAAACTACCACCGGCGTCCACCGACTTTACCAGATGCAAGAGAAGAGAGAGCTTCTGGTACCCGCTATCAACGTGAACGATTCAGTGACCAAATCGAAATTCGATAATATTTACGGGTGCCGTGAATCTCTGGTTGATGGAATCAAGCGGGCAACTGATGTGATGCTCGCCGGAAAGACAGCGATGGTTTGTGGATACGGAGATGTTGGCAAAGGATCTGCAGAATCACTCGCCTCATACCGTGCCCAGGTCATAGTCAGCGAAATCGATCCCATCTGTGCGCTCCAAGCCTGCATGGCAGGTTTCAAGGTGATAACCATCGAGGATGCGCTTCCCCTCGCTGATCTCTATGTTACAACAACCGGCAACTGTGATGTCATTACCGCAGAGCATATGAGTAAGATGAAAGATCAGGCGATCGTCTGCAATATCGGTCATTTCGATAATGAAATCCAGGTTGACAAACTGAACGAGTGGCCGGGGATAAAAAAGACGAATATCAAACCACAGGCCGATATGTATACCTTCCCTGATGGCCACAGTATTTTTCTCCTGGCTGAAGGACGCCTGGTGAATTTAGGTTGTGCGACCGGGCATCCGAGCTTTGTAATGTCGAATTCATTTACCAACCAGACTCTGGCCCAGATAGACCTCTGGCAGAACGAACATGAAATAGGTGTCTACCTTCTCTCGAAAAAGCTCGATGAAGAAGTGGCACGCCTCCATCTCGCCAAATTAGGCGCACAACTGACACGATTGACTCACGAACAGGCGGACTACATCGGTGTACCTGTCGAAGGTCCGTATAAGTCGGATCACTACCGGTACTGAGCGCTTGAATACCTGCGTTGCAAAGGGGGCGGTAATGGTAACCGGCCCCTTTTTTTTAGTTATGTTTCCCCGGAGAAAAAACTTTATTCCGTACTTGATCATGCCATCAGGAACAGCTGTTCTCTTTCCTTTCCGCACTTTAGACAGGCGTTTCACAATCTATAATGCTTTTAAACGTTTTGTGAGTTTAACACGTCTAAGTTTAAGAAAAGGGGTCAGCCTTTCATAAAGACAGCGATACCCACCAAACTACCTACCTACC